>CAZNQT010000174.1:0-8717 GCA_964574885.1 uncultured Pirellulales bacterium | reverse complement strand
ATGTGATTCTGAAGGAGATTCGGCTGCGACCGTAAACGGATGCGCACGATCGTCAGTTTAAACTGAAGAAGGCGCGAGAATTTCTGGCCGACGGCGATAAGGTCCAGTTCACGATGTTGTTCCGAGGGCGCGAGATGATGCATCTGGATCTGGCGGTGGAGAAGTTCAATGCCATTGCGGAAGAATTGGACGATCTTGGTAAAGTGGAAATGGCGCCGAAAAAGCTCGGCCGTCGTATGACGATGGTGATGGCGCCGGATCTAAGTCACAAGCACGAAGATAAAAAAGAAAAAGATGCGACGGCAATTCCCACGGAAGGCGAGGCGCAGCAGAGTAACACATAGACTTTTTAAAATTATTAGTAGAAGATAGAAAGTAATTAGAAAATAATGCATAAACAAAAAACGCATAAGGGATTGGCAAAACGAGTAAAAGTCACCGGCACAGGGAAAGTGAAGCGCAAACGTGCCGGGGCGGGACACCTGATGAGCAGTAAGAGCGGCAAGCAATGCCGGAATCTGCGTAAAGCCACCGGTGCCTCGGCCGCCATGACGAAAAAAATAAAAGAAGCGCTCGGCGCTTAATACCAATAATTATACTGCTTGCTTCTCGGTAAACAGCTACCGCCAGCGAGCGTCGATACCTAAGAAAAGGCCGACTCCAAGCAGGTAACGGCCGATGATAGGAAAGGAAAGCTGCCATGCCTAGAGTACGTAAAGGCGCCGCCCGGCGCAAGGCCAAGAAACGTCTTTTCAAGGAAGTGAGAGGGTATCGCGGTCCGCGCAGCAAGAACTGGCGCCTGGCGCAAGAGGCCTGGGTCAAGGCCCAAACCAACGCGACCAAAGATCGCCGACGTAAAAAACGAGATATGCGCGGCCTTTGGATTATTCGTCTCAGCGCCGCCTGCCGCAGTCGCGGAATTCGCTACGGACAATTCATCCACGGATTGAAGCTGGCCCAGGTGGGTCTCAATCGCAAGATGCTCTCCGAGATGGCCATCCACGATCCCGAAGGATTTGATAAAGTCGTCGAAACAGCTCAAAACGCTACTGTAAATTAAACTTGGATGCCTCGCAGAACAAGAGTGAAGTTCACCACACGGTTTTCTTGTGATAGCGTATGATTCCTGAAATGTCTGAATAGATTGATCCGCAAAACATCTATTCGATATATTAGTTCCTTGGGTTTCCTGAATAAATTTCCGATATTTCTTCATTATCTCTGCCTCGGACGACTCCCCTGTGAACCATAGGCGCGTTCGTACATATACCGGTTTGCCTTTCTTTACGTCTCTGCCGAACAAGGAAAGATATTGGGAATGATGAGATTCATGGGGACAGGGCGTGGCGATGGCAAAACAGTCTTGCGGTCGCGCCATTAATACGACGTTAAGTCCTGACGTTTTATGACGTCGAATGCCCACCGGCGCCGCAAGAAATTCCCGAATGTTCCAGTTCAGCGGATGAGGATTTTTCTGCCATCGGCCATCGGTAATCAGGGCCAATACCCGTTTATCCCGCGGATACATCTGCCAGGTTCCCCCCGCTTCCTGAGCCTCAACGAACTCCGCCCAGGGAGTATTTTGTAGGGATTCTTTTCGGACATATATATACGAGGCAGGAAAATCCTTATGAAAATACGAGGCCAGGAACACCTCAAATTTTGGTAGATCCTCCGATGATTTCACCCTCGTCTCTAAATCCAGAGTAGAAGCATCCGCCCAGCGATAGGTGGCTATAACCTCAAATGGATATTCTTTTTTCGTCGGCCAATAAACCTGCACCGCGCCATCGGGTAATAGTTTAGAAATACTGTCTCTATCCCAAAGAGCCGTTCCATATCGGGTGTTTTCAGAAAATACTCGGTAGAAACCGAAAAGTCCTACGGAACCGTCGATTCTGATTTTTTGAGGCAGGTACGTAACCTCGGCCAGACCCCGGGATTTGCCCTTGGGGCGTAAGGTTCCCTCAACGACACCCGTATTGAATTGATATTCTCCTCGAGTTTCCGTGGGCTGAAAACGCAACTGCTGTGCCTGGGGTGGAGGTGAATTCGTATCGGAAAACCCTACCTGGGCAGTACCGACGGAAAAGCAGAAACCTATACAAATAACAAACCTCACAAAAACTGAATTGCCAGAATCTCTTTTCATTCCGTTCATTATGTATTCCTCATCCGTTTATAATCCCCACGGGGCGCGCATGGAGCGGGAGAGCAGACGATTGGCTTCGTCGTCGTTAATAAATTCTTCGTTCGCCGGATCCCATTTCAAGGTGCGTTTCAGTTTGTATGCGATTATGGTTAAATGTCCGAGGGAGGCGCCGCGATGCCCTAATTCCTCATGACAACTGGGTCGTTTCCGCGTGCGAATACATTCGAACCAGTTGGCATGATGGTTGTTGGAACCGATATTGACATCCTTAATCTTCAGCATGATTTCCTTAAAGAGTTTCTCCGGGCCACCCTGGATGGGGCCGCCGGCCGACATTGAGGTTACCCAGCCCCGTTCCCCGACGAACACGCCGCCGAAATTTCCCGTTAATTTTGCTGAAGCGGGAACCGCTTTATACACATCCTTGACCACACCCCAGTGCTCCACCAGGTGTAAAAGCGTTCCATTGGCGTATTTGCAGGTAAGCGTCGGGAACTCACCGCTATTCGGATGAATGAATTCGACGGGTCCGCTTTCCTCCATTCCCAGGGCATACTGAATCACGTCGGCACTGTGGGAATGATGCCAGGTCACCGAGGCGGCTCCGAAGGATTCACAGAATGACCAGGGCACGACGCCGGGAGACGGATTGATGTGGTAGAGCTTATTATAGTCGTGCCAAGCGGCGGGTCCCACCCATAGCTTCCAGTCTAAACCCTCGGGCGCCGGTTCGGTCGGCAGATTAAATTCCATCGGTACGTAGGACTTGCCCGCTTCCGCTAGATTCATTACCTGGGCATACGGTTTAAAACGAGCATTCCCGAAGAAAGCAGACAGGCGGTTCCATAAGGTGAAAACTGATTTTACTTTGCCAAGCCCTCCCGTCCGTACAAATTCGCAAATTCGCCGGATCGTCGGAATGGATCGATACTGGGTTCCGGTCTGGAACACGCGGCCATAGCGGCGCACCGCATTAACCAAATGTCGTCCTTCACGAACCGTCAGCGAGATCGGTTTCTCACAATACACGTCTTTGCCTGCTTTGACGGCGTCGATGGATAGCAAAGTATGCCAATGGTCGGGGGTCGCAATGACAACCGCGTCTATATCGGGTCGGGCCAGCAGTTCGCGATAATCATTATACATGGTACAGCCGCGATAGGTTCCTTTGGCTTTCTCTGCGGCGTAAAATTTCTCGACGGTCTCCTTGCCGTTCTCGCACCGAATACGATCCGTATCGCAAACCGCCAACACCTGAATCTCCCGATCACCGACCAGCCGTCGCAAATGACCGCTGCCCATCAACCCTTTGCCAATCAGTGCCATAGTAAGTCGTTCGCTCGGCGGCTGCTTGCCTTTCGAACTCCGTACCGAACCGGGAAGAAACCAGGGCGCCGCAACCATCCCGGCACAAGCGGTCGTACGATCCAAAAACTCACGCCGGGTTATGGTTGGAGTAACAATATCAGGTGATTGTTTTTGTTTTCTCATGAAAAATCCTCACTTTGCTACGTAGAAACGCAAAACGAATCATAGCCTACGGGCAAACCACCGGCCCCAAGCTTGCAGACTCGCTTAAGGCTGCCACCCGCCACAGCCGAGGGCGGCTGTGCCACATTCACCATCCACCTCGAAGGCTCGGTGGCTGCCACCCAAATTGTAAACGCGATAATACATTATGCGTTTTCACTTATTTTCATGCTTACCTGGTTAAAACATTCTATACATTTTGCTATCTCGGGCATCGACTCAAACCAGTTGTAAGAGTATTCCAGGCCGAACATGGTGGGTTGGATACCCAGGCGATGGATCTCCTCGATAAATTCTTTTGTCTTGCCCACACCGGTTCCCCAGGGCACATCGTGACCTTCGGGACTTAGCTCGTGCAGATCGTGCATCTGTACGGTGAGTAAACGATCCTTAAGCGTGTTTACCGCCTGGATCGGATCAATGCCGGATCGCATCCAATATCCGAGGTCGCCGCAAGCTCCGATCCTCTTGCTGCGACCTTGACAGACCTTTACGATCCCTTCCGGATGCCAATAAATCGGCGATGCCTTTTGGTCGTGGTTATGCAAAGCTACATTGATCTCATACTCGTCGCAGAACTTTTCGATCGTATCCAGCGCCTCCGGGGCCGGCTCCGACATGAAGGTTTCGATCCCAATCTTACGCCCAAACTCAAAAACCCTGCGACAGCCGGCTTCCTCGCCCGGAATCTGATGAAAGTAATAGGTTAACAATCGAATTCCGGCGGCGTCCAGTTTTAGCCGGATCTGTTTTAATTCCTCGTCGGTCAGTTGCATATCGAAATTCTTGGGAATCTCCTTGCTGACTTTCTGAAAGCTTAAGCCCCCCATATACGGCAGTCCGAGTTGGGCAGTACGATCTATCGTCTCAAAAAGCGTATATTTATGAAACGTATAAGCCTCGATACCGAGACGCCAGCCCAGCATTTCTTGGGATCGGATGGCGGGCGTGAGTTTACCGCTGGGAATCGTCGGCGCCGGAAGATCTCCCAGGGCAAACTGAGTTGCTGCCAGATAAAATTGCAGCATCTTCGAATCCCAGAAGACATAAGGATTATGGGCAATCGTACAGTAGAAAACGCGTCCACGACCATACTGTCGCACCCAGGCCAGGGCGTAATCGTTGTCTTCGCGGTAACAGCCCCCCAGGGATTGGCCCTGGAAATCCGTTTTATCCATATCAATACTGAGCAGCACCCGGACCCGGTTTCGCGAATACGCTTCGTGGAAACGAAAGAACTCATCTCGATACTCGAATCCCTTGCCCCCGAACGGCTGATTGATCGGGTGTTGAGGTTCATCGAGTTTTATGAAAATACGTTCTCTACTGTCGCGGTGGTATGCGCCGCGTGCGCCGAGCATGATGCCGAATTCCGGCCAATCCTCATGCGCGCCCGGCCAGCGGGTAAAAGCCACCGACGTCCCATGCACACCGAGTAGGCCGCCGCCTCCATAGACAAACTCCAGCAGGCTTTGTCGGAGATCCCGATCCGTAAACAAATTACCCACGTTATTATTCAGAAAGACGGCATCAAACTGTTTCAGACTTTCGGGCCGAAATATTTCCGGATCTCTGCTCACCGCCGTTTCAAAGGCGCCGGTTCGTTTGCCCATGAGCGTAAATGCCGCATTGGCGGTCGGAATGGAACCGTGCCCGCCGTAGCCGACATTCAGATCGAAAATTAAAAGCTTTCGCTCTTGGCGAGGCGACACGAAGGCTTTCGTGGGGATCGCGGCCTCAATCCGTTTTCTCTGACCGGGATCAACGACCATGTTTCCACTCGCCGCTAAAAATCCATACCTGGATAGCGACAGCGCGCCTCCTGCCAATACGACACGCTCCATAAAATCACGTCGGGTCACCTCCAGCCGGTTTGTCATTTTCTTATCTCCTTTCGATGATTCGAATTGGAAAAACGAACATCGATCTTGCGTAATTTTTCGGATAAATCCCCTGCCAGATTTCGCATAACGACCGAGCCCAGTCGCGGTCGTTTATTCATCAGCCGCAGCAAATCCGAACAACGGATTTCGACGACCTGGGCATCTTCCAAGGCAATCACGTCCGCCATACGCGGTTTCGCCTTCAATAACGCCATCTCTCCTACGGTTTCGCCGGCGCGAATTCGGCCCACCTCTTTATCATCCCTGAGTACCTGCATCGAACCGGAAATAATAATATATAATCGGTCACCAGGTTCGTCTTGGTGAATTAGGTATTCTCCCTTAGCGAAAGTACGAATCCCTCCCAGTTGGGCTAGGTGATAGATGTCCCCAACGTCGAGATGTTGAAATAATACCGTATTCTTTGCTGCCTGAGCGACCAAACCGCCTTCGCGCCGATCTTCCAGGGATCGTTCGATGAATTCGCGTATCTGTTCGGCCGAATCCGTAAGCGGTATCTCTTCTCGAAAATAGGGTACGGTTAATTTCGCCATCCGAATCACATCCAGTCGCTCCACCTCTTCGAACACCATCGACGGACAATACGCCACCGCCAGAAAGCCCATCCGCTCCAGGGTTCGCTGAATCGCCGGCGTATAAGCATTCACATCCGCTTCGATATAAAACGCATTCAAATCCTCACGAGCGATTTGTTCCGCTTTACGAAGCAATTTGCCTTTGATTTGATCATGGATGCCGATCAGCTCAAAAATACGCACCTTCTGATCGATCGGATCGTGGGTGAATCCTAATCCTCCCACGACGGCGCCGCTCTGCCGCGCCATGAGATAACGCGTGCTCTGGGTTTTTATCTTAAAAAATCCGTGTGCCAAACTTAGATTCCCGAACACTTCCCGTCCTTTGACCCGCCCCCGTTCAATACGCAGCAGGGGACTCCAGCCTTGTTCCGAAAGGTCTTCGATTTCAAAATCCGTTTGGGTGGTCGTCGAATCAAGCTCCTCCGCGGCTGGATACCCGTCTTCTTCTTCCACGACCACCACATCGGATCCGAGCCCGATACTCTCCAGTATCCGCATCGCCAAGGGCGCCGCTTCGGGGATCACCCGCGGATGATTACGACGCAGATCCAAGGTCTTACCAAAGAGTTTTCCGTATAGCACAACAGATTCCCGATCCTGCAATTTGTATTTCACCGGTTCAAATCCCACCGGCACAAATCCGCAGCGCTCTAAGATTTTTTGCGATCCGATATGAGCCGTACGCGCTTCGGCGAATCCGAACTGAATCATCGGTTGAACCGAGTCAATCGCGACTTCAAATAGTCGAGTGCCGATATTCTTGCCCCGGATCTCCGGATCCACCACCAATCGACCGAATTCCCCGATCAGATCGCTGAGATTACCCGCCGTTAAAAGCGTACTGATTGTCCCTGCGATCCGTCCCTGATCCTCGGCTACCCAAAAAAACGTGTCGTCGTCGAAAACCGCTTTTTTCAGCCAGGAGGCGTCATAAAACTGCGTGAAGGGATAATCCTCGCCATAGACGGCCACGAACAGATTCTTTACCGAGTCAACGTCGGTTTCCCTCGCAGTACGAATGATAAGATCGTTTGAACCGCTCATGCGCTAGTCCTGGTGTATTTTACTACTTCTCTCCCTGGGTATTATGCCATACTGACCCCAAAAGGCTATAAGAATCTCTCGTTTCCTTTCCTCCGTGCCCTGGGCGCAGGAAAAAGGGCGGGGGGGTGGAACGTTATCGCAACGATCCAACCTCCCAGCCCTTAAGTGTATGCACACACCACGAATTTACAAATCCTGTCTCTCTTACGGACACGATTTGAGCCAATCCTGTACGATCAGGTAAAGGTCAACCAAATTCACTTTCATATCATGATTGACATCCGCTTCGTCACACCAGCCAAACAAATGGCAGTATTCGGCCTGCCAAAACGGGGCGAAAGCGGCCACATCGCTTAGATCCACAGGACCGTCGGCGGTTACGTCTCCCGGATAACGGGTCTTAAACCACCAGATCGAACTATCTACGCTGGAGCCGCATACCTTGGCCACGACTTGCCAATAGTACCATCGACAAGATTCCAGTGTGCTCAGCGGCTTCGGTGTCGGATCGCACACCGGCGTCGTCAAGTCGGAAGCAATCAGCGTCGTGGGCGGATACGTCGTATCCATATACACATCGTAGCGGATCTTCTTATCGGCCAGCAGCCAGTCGAAGACATTCTCTGTAAACCGCTGATTGTCACTGTCGGTAATGTGAGCATTTTCACAGAAGTTGCCGTCTCCCGTGACCGCCACCGCGCCTGAGGTCGGCGGACAATAGGCAACCGCCAACTCAGAAGTAGGCGTCCAGGCGGCCGCAACGGCCGGAGAGACCGCCGATAGTTCTCCCCCCGACAGAAATGTTAATGTGGAGCAGCCGGCAAAGATAACATGACTGATAAAATCATCGACGGTGGAACTCATACCGTCACTGCCACAGGTAACTCCAAAGACCTGGGCGACGGGATTGATATTTGCGTTGGGACAACTGGGATTGTCGCCTATTATCAATAATCCTCCGCCGTTATCCACATAGTTCTGAATGGCGGTTACCTCAGATGCGGTGTAGGCACTGTCCCAGGAAGTCAATACATTGACAATGAGGATGTCATAGTCATTCAGGTTGATATTGGTAATGCCGGTCGAGGTAGTATAGACGGTATAGCCCTTACTTTGTAGTAAGGATACCAGGGAACTATATCGACCGGTGGGCCCATAGGATAAGTACACCCCGTGGGTTAAATCCCAGAGCACGTTGCCGCTGCCGCTGGAACCCATTACTACGGGTACGAGATCCTGAGGTATACTCGCTTGAGCCGCCATGCCGGTTGTCATATCGATCTGTCCCGGCTCAATTTCGATCCTGCTAACCGTACCCGGCTGCTTTACACTGTTTTGGTCGGTCTCGTTAGTCAGGGATTCACCCGCTACCGGTTCGCGATTTTTGCTATCCGTAGCAATGCTTGTTAGAACCGGAATGACCGCTACAATTTCCCCGGTTGCTATTGCGGTACAGGAGGGTATGGCCCCATCAAAGCAGAACCGGGTTACGATCCCGTAATGAACCGA
>CAZNQT010000173.1:0-8724 GCA_964574885.1 uncultured Pirellulales bacterium | reverse complement strand
TATAAGCTGCTAAAGCTCGTTGCTTAGTATTATTCTTTTTGGAAAGTACAGATATTGATTAAACAATCTATAATTTAAAATCTCATTTTCTATTTCTTCTTGTTCCCAATTCCATATTTCATTGGCGTTAGTATGTTTTAGTACTCGCAGTCCTGACCAAGCATTACCAATAAAATAATGAAGTGTAGATTTTTGTGTCTCACTCAATTCTTTTGTGAGTATAATATTTATTTGCTGGATAGCATGATGTAATCCTTCAGGCTTTGACAAGTCACATGATATATCCACAAGAATACCAATAGATTGAATAGCTTTGTCTAAATTCCATTCATGAAATTTATCCTCGCGGATAAGGTTATTATATATTTGTTCAATATTTTCCATATTGACTACAGCATTTCGATATTTTTAAATAATAATATTAAATGTACATATTTACCGTATAATTTTGTTTATTTTCAAACACAAGTCATATACGTTTCAGCTTCCTCATAAACATCCTCAATTCCGTGTCATCCGTGAAATCCGTGGTTTTCTTTTCTGATCTTTGACATATAACTTGCTTCTCCGAATCGACCTATCCTATCAATATACCCCATTATACTCCCCCACTAATTCCCCGCAAATCGCAATTCGACTAAATCCTATACCCTGTTCCATACCCAATAATGATTACCTCTCACAACTCACAATCCACAACTCACAACTCTATTCCCCCTCGTTGCCCTCTGTTGCCAAAAAAAACTTATTGTTTTAAACTAAGAAATCCTATGCTCTGCGGACTCCGCGTCCTCCGCGGTGATAGTTCCTCTCTTACCGTAAAGTGTAAACCGTCAACCATATTCACCAGAGACTATGAATTCTCTTTCTATACTCTATACCCTAGACCCTAAACCCTATTTTTCAACTGTGAACCGTGAACCGTGAACTTTTTGTTCCTCCTTCATCCTTCAGGCTTCATCCTTTCTGAATCAATCCTCCCCTTGACACCGTCGTATATATAACTATGCTGAAATATCCGCGCGAAAAGGAGAATACGATAAAAACTCATAAGCCATTGTAAATAAATTACTTAGGAGCCAAACAGGATGGGTTCGTAGCCTGCTTAGCCAAAATCTTTACAAGTCATTGTAAATAAAATACTTAGGAGAAAATTATGCAACCAAAACCACCGATCACGCGACGTAGCTTCCTTCGTAAAACCGCCGTCGCCGCCGGTTCCGCGCTGACCTTCCCTGCCATCATCCCTGCATCCGCCCGCGGCGCAGGCGGCGCCGTCGCGCCCAGCAACCGGATCGTCATGGGCGCCATTGGCGTCGGCTCCATGGGCCACGGCGACCTACAGGGCTTCCTCGGCAAACGAGAGGTCCAGTTCGTCGCCGTCTGCGACGTGGACGGCCAACACCGTGAACGCGCCAAAAAGACCGTGGACGACAGATACCAGAACGATAACTGTAAGGCCTATCTGGACTTCCGCGATCTCATTGGCCGCGGCGATCTCGATGCCGTCATGACGGCGCTGCCGGACCATTGGCACGCCATCCCCGCCATCGCAGCGGCCCGCGCCGGCCTGGACATCCATGGCCAAAAACCCTTCGCTCGGTCCATCAAGGAAGGCCGCGCCATCTGCGATGCCGTCCACAGGTACGGCCGCATCTGGCAGACTGGCAGTCAGCAGCGCAGCGATTACAACTTCTTTCACGCCGCCGAACTCGTCCGCAATGGCCGCATCGGGAAAATCCAGAAAATCGAAGTCGGCCTGCCCACCGGCGGGCAACGCGGGCCCCAACCGACGATTCCCGTCCCGGACTATCTGGATTGGAATTTCTGGCTCGGTCCGGCGCCCTGGCGACCCTATTGTGATTTCGGTCGCGGCTCCTGCCACTGGGATTGGCGCTGGATCTTGGACTATTCCGGCGGGCAACTGACCGACTGGGCCGGGCATCACATCGACATCGCCCACTGGGGCATGGGCTGGGATACCACCGGACCCGTCGAGATTGAAGGCAAGGGCACCTATCCTACAAATGGCTTGTACAACGTGCCTTACAAATACCGGTTCAACTGCACATATAAGGACGGCATCGTGATGACCGTCGCCAACAATCAGCAGATCCCCCAGGGCGCCAAGTGGTACGGCGAGAAGGGTTGGATCTACGTCAAGCGCGGTCTGCTCCAAGCCGATCCGCCGGACGTTCTCAAGGAAGAGATCGGTCCCGGCGAGATCCACCTGCACCGCAGTCGCGACCACAAGCAGGACTTCCTCAACTCGGTCAAGACCCGGCAGTTGCCGGTCGCCCCGGCCGAGGTCGGATTCCGCTCGATCAGCGTAGGGCTGTTGGGCGAGATCGCGATGCTCACCGGGCGCCGAATTCACTGGAACCCGGATACGGAGGAGATTCTCAACGATCCCGGCGCGTCGGCATTGTTGGGCCGGTCGTATCGGGAGCCCTGGACGCTGTAAGCTAAATGCTGAAACCACAAGGAATTAGGTTTTTACAAAACAAACCCATTTTTCGTTTAATTATAAATCCTTATAAAATAAGGACTTAGGAAAGGACAGAACATGAAACGCTTTTTAGTACTGATGATGATACTGTTCGCAGTGGGTGGAATTCTGTTTATGACGGATTCGGTTTCGGCGATGAAATCCAGCGGGGAGAAGACGGCATGGAAACCACTGTTTGACGGCAAGACGCTGCACGGTTGGGTGCAGCGGAACGGCAAGGCGAAATACGAGGCGGTGGACGGGATGAGCGTGGGGACGACGGTGAAGGGGACGCCAAACAGTTTCCTGTGCACCGATAGGGATTATGGGAATTTCATTCTGGAATTGGATTTTTGGGTGGACCCGACGCTGAATTCGGGGATCCAGATACGCAGCGAGAGTAAGCCGGAATACAGGAACGGCCGAGTGCACGGGTACCAGGTGGAGATCGATCCATCGTCGCGGGCGTGGAGCGGGGGGATATACGACGAGGCGCGGCGGGGTTGGCTTTTCGATCTGAAGGACAAGCCGGCGGCACAGAAGGCGTTCAAGCAAAACGAGTGGAACCATTATCGGATCGAGGCCATTGGGGATCGGATTCGTACGTGGGTGAACGGCGTGCCGGCGGCGGATCTAAAGGACGATATGACGCTGAAGGGCTTCATCGCGCTGCAGGTTCATGCCAATAAAGAATCCGGCAAGCAGGTGAAGTGGCGGAACATTCGGATACAGGATCTGGATCGGGGCGATGGGGTGGGAACCGGCGGGAAGTATAAGGCATTGATCGTGGACGGTCAGAACAATCACGATTGGAAGAACTGTACACCGGTGCTGGCGCGGATTCTGGAGGACTCGGGAATGTTCACGACGGCGGTGGCGACCTCGCCGGCCCAAGGTCAGCCGATGGGTGGATTTCAGCCGAAGTTCGCCCAGTATGACGTGGTCGTGTTGAACTACACGGGTGATGATTGGCCCAAAGTAACGCAGGATGCCTTTGTGAAGTACGTCTCTGGGGGCGGAGGGGTGGTGGTGGTTCATGCGGCGGACAATGCGTTTGCGAACTGGAAGGCATTTAACGAGATCATCGGACTAGGCGGTTGGGGCGGTCGTAATGAGAAATCCGGGCCGTACGTGTATATGAAGAACGGCAAGGCGGTGCGGGATATGAGTCCGGGCGGGGGCGGGTCGCATGGGAGACAGACTAGTTTTGTAGTTACGACTCGCGATCCCGGTCATCCGATTATGAAAGGTTTGCCGTCGCGCTGGATGCACGCGCAGGATGAGCTTTACAGCCGACTGCGTGGTCCGGCGAAGAACCTGACCATCCTGGCGACGGCGAAGCAGCCGAAAAGCGAGGGCGGTTCGGGGCGCGATGAACCGATTTTGTTCACCATAACATACGGCAAGGGTCGGATATTTCATACGGTACTGGGACACGGTCCCCAGGCGATGAGCTGCGTAGGTTTTGCGGTGACGCTGGTTCGGGGCGCGGAATGGGCCGCCACGGGGAAGGTAACGTGGACGAAGGTCCCTGAGGATTTTCCGACGCCGACGCAGGTGAGCATGCGAGCGGAACTTACGAAACCAAAGATCAGCGTCAACTTAGCTGCGATCATGGAGTGGGACTTTTCCAAGGATCGTCAGAGTATGGCGGCGCTGGAGGAGTCGCTGCGGGGCGCATCGAAGTCACAGATGCGTAAGGTGGAAACGGAGTTAATCAAGGTATTGGAAGCGCCGCAGGCGACATACGCGGGCAAGCAATACGTGTGTCGGCTGCTGCGCAGGATCGGATCGGAGCAGAGCGTTCCGGCGCTGGCGAAGTTGTTGACGGATCCCAAATTGTCGCACATGGCGCGATTTGCGCTGCAATATAATGCCTCGGCGCAGGCGGGGGAAGCGTTACGGAAGGCTCTGGATGAGGTGCGTGACGATAATTTGAAGATCGGTATGATCGGATCGTTGGGGGCGCGCGGCGATCGGGAAGCCGTTATGCAGATCGCCCGCTATATCCATTCGAGCCATACGGCATTGGCGCGAGCGGCGCTCCTGGAGCTGGGTCGGATAGGAGGCGAGCAAGCCGCCCAAGTATTGGCCCAAGCGAGTGCGCAAATACCGGCGAGTCTCAAAGTACCGCACGCTGAATCGTTGTTGATGTGTGCAGACTCGCTGGCGGCGGAAGGCAAGGTCGCGGAGGCGATGGAGATCTACGGCAAACTGGCGGGGACGGGAAATCCGGCGATGATTCGGGTGGCGGCGTGTCGGGGTATGATTCGGGCGAAACCGGATCAGTCGGCCACGGTACTCTCGGCGATGTTGCAGGACGGGGATCGGAAAGTGCAGCAAGCGGCGGGGAAGTTCATGAATGAGTTGCCGGCCGGCGCGGGCGTGACACGGTCGATGGCGGGGATGCTTTCAGGGATGAAGCCGGACGGACAGATCATGCTGTTGGGCGCGTTGGCTCAGCGCGGAGATCGAGCGGCGTGCGGCGAAGTGGTTCGCCTGGCGAGCAGTTCCAATGAAGCCGTGCGCGTGGAGGCGATCCGGACGTTAGGCGCGTTGGGCGGAGCGGAGCAGGTGACTTTGTTGGCAGGATTATCGACGCGTAATGACGAGAGCGGTCGTGCTGCCTTTGAGAGTCTGACGCGGTTGACGGGAACGGGCGTAGCGGGGGCATTGAATCATATCGTGCGCAGCAATCCCGATGCGGCGCAGCGGAAAAGGGTTATTGAAGCGATCCAGACCCGTCAAGAGACGGAGTCGCTGCCGACGCTGCTGGAGGCGACGAAAGATACTAACAGCGAGGTACGCCGAGCAGCCATCAAGGCGCTGGGTGAATTAGGTACGCAGAAGGAGTTATCCGCCCTGGTTACCATGATGGTAAGTAAGCAGAGTTCGAGCGAGCGCAGCGACCTGCAACAGGCTCTACTGAGGATAGTAGGTCGAATGGGAGCGATGGGGACTAATCGGGACGCCGTGGCCGAACCGATTCTAAATGCTTTAACGAGAGCGAATGACGACGCGAAAGTGAATATCATTCCCGTGCTGCCGAGGGTGGGCGGCAGTAAGGCGTTGGCGGCGTTACGGCAAGAGTTGCGGGGGAGCAGTGAGGTGAAGAAGGCGGCGATTCGGGCGTTGGCGGAATGGCCTGATGCGACGCCGATGGCGGATCTGCTACGGGTAGCCAAAAGCGAGAGCGATTTGGCGAATCACGTTCTGGCGCTGCGAGGATTTATCCGGCTGGCAGGTCAGTCGGCGAATATGAGCGCCGGCAACAAACGCGCGCTGTTCACGTCGGCGATGGAAACAGCGCGCCGGGCGGACGAGAAGAAACAGATCCTCGGCGCGGTGGCGAAGATTCCCGCCCCGTGGTCGTTAGAGTTTGCGAAGAGGTACCAGAGCGATCCGGCGTTGAAAGCGGAGGCGACATCGGCGTACAATGAGATTTTTGCGGCGATCAACAAGATGACGATCATCGGCGACGAAGGGACCGTGAAGGCGAAAGAGGCTCAGGTGCACGGTTCGGGCGCGGGCTATGAGCCGTCGTCGAATCGCGACTGTATCGGGAACTGGAATAACGTGAAGGCGTGGGTCAGTTGGGAAGTGGTGGTTCAGAAAGCGGGCGAGTACGAGGTGATCGCATCGCAGTCGATGGCAGACACGCCGGGCAGCCCGTACGAGGTATCGATAGCGGGACAAACCGTGCAGGGCAAGGTACAATCGACGGGCGACTGGGCGCGGTTTCGGTCGATCCCCCTGGGCAAGGTGAAGATCGCCGAAGCAGGGACCTATACGTTAGCGGTCAAGCCGATCAAGAAACTCGGGACGTACGTGATGAATCTGCGGAGCGTGACGTTGAAGAGGACGAAATGAATTAGCGTATAGCGTATAGCGGCTAGCGAATAGGAAGAGGTTCCTGGTTTAAGAGTAGATGGGTAGATGAGTATATGAGGCAATCGGTTCACGGTTCACAGGAAGAGTGAATCGGGTTCCGGGTTCCGGGTCCAGGGTTCCGGGTGAAGAGAAGGCATAGGTTCAAGGTTTCAGGTTTCAAGATTGCCTCTGACGAGGCTGGGATTTTTCGCTTTAAAGGCACCCGCATAATTGTAGATGATCTTTGTGAATCACAACCATATTTCACCCTTTATGTTGGCGCCCAAAAGCGTTCCATCCCAAAGATTTGTAGGTAAAACATTGGATTCACCACCAACTTTTTTGAGTAGAGCCGAAAATTTTTGGTAGGCTACAGAGCGGAGTATAGGTTCACAGGTGCGTTCTCAGGTGAATCCGGAATGAAAGGTATTAAGGATATGAATCGACGGGAGTTTCTGGCGGGCAACGGAGCGGCCCTTTTGGGCGCGTTGGGGACGAGGTCGCATCTGTACGGCCAAGATCGGAAACGGGCTGCAAGTTCGGGAATTGTCTGGCGCCGTCGAGAAACAACCCAACTTTTCGATCGCGTCGCCTGGAACGGTCGGCCTTTGATTCACGAGGACGGGGCAGGGGTTTTGGACGGATTCTGCCAACCGTTGGAGGAAAGCAAGCTGGGGGCGGAGGTATTGCTGACGGCGGACAAGGCGCAGGCGGGATGCGGGCCGGTTACGTTGTCTCTTTCTCACCGACTGCTGCGTTCGAGCGGCGGCCAGGAAGACTTGTTGGAAGCAACGCTGGAGTTAAAGAATACCTCCGATCGGCTCTGCGAAGTATTGTCGGGTTTTTTGACCGGCGTTCGGCCATGTCGATATGCCAGCGAACAACAGATGTATTTACCCATAACGGCGCGCGGCATGAGCGGCAAGGCGGCCCAGCACGACTGTCACCAGGCGGTAGGATTCCATGGGTACCTGGCACATTACCTCGAGCCGGAAGCGAGCGATCCGCGTAGTTTGACGAGTCAGGCCCTTTTACTGGCGCCGGTGGTGGACATTTTTTCCGTCGGCGATCCCTGTCGCGTGGCTCTGTTCGGGTCCTCCGTGGAACCGGCTTTCTTTCAGGCACTCGAAGGACGCTCCGGCGGCGACTGGCGGATGGGCCGGCGCGTGAAACTACCGCCGCGGGGGACGCATCGTCAGCGCGTTTTCCTGTTATTGCACGACGGCGACGCAGAGACCGCCTGGGAAGCCTTTCACCGGTTCGGCCATAAAGAGGATTATCCGGGCATTGAATGGACACATGAGTTTCGGGTGCATTACTACGATTTTCTCTCCGGCGTGAAAGCGGACGGTCCCCGCGGGGGCGGTTACGACGTCGATTTAAAGCACTTCGGCGCGTTCCACGTGGGGATGGCCACGCAACACGGTTACTATCTGTCTTACGGTGATTTCATTCATCCGGACCGGAAAGAGTGGCGGGCGATGCCGACCGATGCGACCGGGCCGGTGACTATGACGATTGACAAGATCAAGGCGCGCGTCGAGGCCACGCGCCGGGCGGGCGTTCATCCGGCGATCTATATGCACTTTACCATCCTCGACGAAGGGTCGCCGTTGTTCGCGAAGATGAAGGACTCCGTGCAGGTGGACGCGAAGGGTAAGCCGATCTCGTTCGGATGGGCAGGGCCGGACGTTATTAAGAAGACGTGGAAGATGTCACCGGCGTCGACGGCGTGGCGCGATCACCTGGTGCAGCAGGCACACTGGATTATGGAGATATTCAATCCAGATGCCATTGTACTCGACGAAACGTTCACGGCGTGGGGCTACGATTATCATCCGGATCGGCGGGGTCCGCTTTCGGCAGGCGGCATCGAGTTAATGCGGCGTCTCCGGGCGACGGTGCGTTCATTCGGAGCGGACAAGGCACTGTTCGCCAGCGATTGTTCCATGGGAAATTTCTGTCTCTGGGGCGACGGTGAGGGCGGCGATCATTGCTACGACCGCCTGCTCGGCAATCCCCTCTATCGCCAGCAGCCGGTACGGTACCTGGCGGCGCTGGGCGAGAAGGCGTGGCAGCCGTGTGCGTGGCTGTTCAAATCGCTATGGCCGCTGCAGATGGATCTGGCCCGCAAGGTCGGAGCAGGGGTGGGAATGACCAACGGGTGGGGCGATAACCTCGGCCTGGCGCGCCTGCCCGAGAAGATCGGACAGCAAATGATCCGGGATATCGAATCGCTGATACATAAAAAATAATTATTCTATTGGGGTTGAAAATCAGCTACGATATTACCTGCTAAATAGAAACTAAAAAGCATCATTGAATACGGGTTCCCTCCACCCCCAAGCTCGCAGACTCGCTTGGCG
>CAZNQT010000172.1:0-8789 GCA_964574885.1 uncultured Pirellulales bacterium | reverse complement strand
TCGGATTCCAAACCTTGCCGACCTTAAATCAGATGCGCCGGAGCACCTTTTCCATATCGCCCGTAATACAACCCCGCCCCAGCGCGGGATCCACGCCGGAAAGGTTGAATATGTGATCCTGAGTCGCCGCATAACCGAGCTTTTGCAGGGCCATCGCGATACATGCCTCGCCGCAAAAGTCCGACCGCTGCCGCATGTGCGGAACGCCTTTGATCATTACGGATTTGTACTTCGCTTGCGAAGGCGTCGAACCTGCCCGATCGCAGGCCGCGAGGAAAAAGAACGAAAACAAGATCAGGCTTAGGGGATGTACGACTTTGTTTCGGCTCATACGCGATACTCCTTGTCTATTATCAGTATAAATGATAACAGGCAAAATGGCAAGCCGGAAGAGGACGTAAATACCTGAAAACACGGATTTTACCTAAATTTTACAAAACAAACCCAATTTCCAATTGCATCATTTTATGTCAAATTCTTTTAAATTAAACTTGACATAAGACTACTATTGGAGTACTTTTGAATTACGAGAAAACGGTACATATATATTTCCGGCGAGAGAGAGTAAGAAAAAATCTCTGCGCCGGTTTTTTTATGCCTGCTGGGCCTGGGCGGATTGACTTTACTTCGGCGGCGGCGGAAGTGAAGTTTTAGTGATGAGATTTTCATCCGTTATCGGTTGAATCGATCTCAATGGAGATGGGAAAAATCGGCAGAATGAATAATTGTAAACACGAGAAGGAGAAAAACATGAACATGTATAAAAAAATACCAAGTTCATTTTCTTTGTTCTACATTTTTGTCGCTATTCTATTAGTAGCTATGTTACAGGATGGATTAGTTCCTGCTGCAAATGCAACCGTGATTACCTTCGACGAGATTCCTCCCGCAAATGGTAATTTTGGATTTCTAACTGAAGAATATGCCGCTTTAAATATTCATTTCATTACCACGGATGACGGTTCCATCTTCGGTGGTATATCCGCAGGGGATCCAGGTAACTGGGATCTCGAGGGCACCAACGGTCCGGCATTTCTGGGATTCAACGGGGGGAGCTACGGTTTAGCGGCGTGGTTCGATACGGCAATGAATTATATTTCACTCGATGTATCTCGTTCGGCCGGTTCCTCCGCGGGTGACACCTTTACTCTAGAGTGTTACACGGGAGCGCAATTGATAGATACCCAAACTGTGGAATTAGGCTCCATCAATGATTGGTCCCAGGTGGTTTTTTCTGGAGACGAATTTAATCGTGTGAAGTGGTTTGGTAGTGGAATTAGTTTTCATCCGTATGGAGTGGATAACCTGGTTTTTGTGCCGGAGCCGATGACGGTATGCCTGCTGGGTTTGGGAAGTATGATTTTACTTCGGCGTCGACGGAAGTGAAGAATAGGGGAAGTCTAAAATGAAGGAGAATAAATATGAAAACAAGAAACGATTTCAATTCTGTACTCCTTGGTTCAGTAATGTTATCAAGCTTCATTATTTTCCGTGGTCTTAACAGTCAAGTCTCAGCCGCAACTGTTTACACCAACCGCTCCGCCTGGGAATCGGCTATAGGAGAATTCGTGACTGAGGATTTTAATACATTAGTGCCGTATGGATTCTCAACAGGATTAAACAACGTTGGATTAATAGACATCAACGTTACTGGCTCAGTCCATTATAACCAACTAGGTAGTCCTTCAACCTTAGGCAGTCAGTTTGCGATTGACGGTACCAATCATCTGATTGGACAAGTGATCGATGGGGGGGCAACTCACCCGACGATCATTTTCCCCTGGCCCATTATCGGTTTTGCTGCCGATTGGAGAAGCACAACTACGGGCGGGCACTTGTTGATGTTGACCTTTGACAACACAACGATCCACTTCGACGATTATTTATCAGGTGAGGGGACTGGCTTTTTGGGTGTTATAGCCGCCAACTCGTTCACCCAAGCCGTTTTTGATACCGAAAACAATAACGCTGAGGCCTTTGGTATGGACAATCTCTCCATTACCCCCGAGCCGGGGATGGTTTGCCTGCTAGGTTTGGGCGGTCTGTCTTTGCTTCAGCGGCGGCGGAGGAAGTGACGTTTACTGAGATTGTTTTGGGGGAGGGTAGATGTCGGTGGCGGGGACTTCGACCTGTTTGCCTTCGATCAGGAGGGCGAAGGTTTGTTTTTTACGACGGATTTTCAGTACCGTTCCCGTCCGGTTGAAGCTCATGACAAAAACGGTGTCGCCGGTTTGAACGGCTTCGGCGAACCGGGCTTGGCGCCGGGCGAGGGTGGTGCCCGCGGCGGCTTCATCGATCTGCTTCCGTAAGGTTTCCGCCCGTTCGTTCCAGGGTTTGGGGGCGTTTTGTGCTTCGGTCAGGTAGTCGTTCAGGATGGATCGAACTTTGTGCATGGATCGTTCGATTTCGGCGTTGGCCTGGTCCATCAGTTGGGTGCGTTCTTCCCCGGTACGCTGGAGACGCTGATCGGCGAGGACATACATCCCCTGGGCGGCTTTGAGTAAGGCCTGGGCGTGTTTGCGTTTTTCTTCCGCGTGGGCGCGGGTGGCCTGTACCTGATTGATCAGATCCGACGTGCGATCCTTCCGCTTCCTCAGCAGAGAACGAGCATGATGAATGACGTTGGAAGCCATACCTAATCGTTTGGCGATCTCGAGAGCATTACTGCTGCCGGGCGTGCCGATCACGAGTTCAAAGGTCGGCTGAAGCGTATCGAGGTCGAACTGCACGGAGGAATTCTCGACACGAGGAGTCGAGTAGGCGTAGGTCTTCAGTTGATCGAGATGGGACGTCGCGACGACTTTAGAGCCGACGGTACGCAGTTGGTCGAGGACGGCCATACCCAGAACCCCGGCTTCGTTAGGCGAGGTGCCGGCGCCTAATTCATCGAGCAAGACCAGGCAATACCGATTCGCGCCGTTAAGGATACGCACCAGTTGCTGCACGTGGGAGGAGAAGGTACTGAGACTCTGCTGGATACTCTGCTCGTCGCCGATGTCGGCGAACACCTGACGATAGATGGGGACGCGGGACTCCGCCGTGGCGGGGATGTGCATACCGCACTGAGCCATGAGCGTCAGGAGACCGATGGTTTTGAGGGCCACGGTTTTGCCGCCGGTGTTCGGGCCCGTTACGATCAGCAGATCGAAATCCTGTCCGAGACGAACATCGATCGGGACGACGTGCGACAAGGCCTGTTCAATCGAACACTGATTTTGTTTGGCGGCCCAGAGAACCAGCAGCGGATGTCGGGCCTGATGCAGTTGTAAAAACGTGCCCGGCTGAATTTGCGGAGCCGACATGGCATACATAATGCTGAAGCGCGCCTTGGCGAACGTTAGATCGATCTGGGTGAGTTTATTTACATTTTTCAGGATGAGGTCGCGCTGTTCGAGGACGGCCTTGGTCAGACTCCAGAGGATTTGCCAGACTTCCTTTTTTTCCTGCGATAGGGTATCTTCGAGTTCGTTGCTGAGTTCAGCGAGCTCATACGGTTCGACGTAGAGAGTGGCGCCGGAATTGGAGCGGTCGAGGATGATGCCTTTCAGGTATTGCCGGTAGTTGGCTTTCAGAGCGACGACGGCGCGACCGTTGCGGGTGAGAAATTTGTCGTTTTCGACGGCATTACGCATCTCGGGCGTGGAAATGATCTCCCGGAATTTCTGTTGAATCGCGGCGCCGAGTTGCCCGATTTGGCGGCGGATTTCCTGCAACGCCGGCGAGGCGTCGTCGCGCACGTTATCGTCGCTTTCGATACATTGGTTAATCGTTTCGACCAGGGTCTCAAAACGAGACAGACTTTCGCCCAGCAGATGAAGGTGCGCATACGTTTCTTCGTCCAGAAAGGCGAAAAAGTCTTTCAGTCTGTCGCAGACGCTGACGGTATCGCGAATATCCAGTAGTTCGCGCGGTTCCAGGACGGATTGTTTTTCACCGATGTGGACTAAGGCATGTCGGATATCGCGGATACCTGCCAGAGGAATACGGATATCGTTTTCGAGTAGTCGTTTGATCTCGGTGGTTTCTCCGAGGCGCCGGGTGATCCATTCGGCATCCCCGGACGGGTACAGACGGCGAGCGGCCTCGCTGCCGAGTCCGCTGCTGGCGAAGGAGGCTAATAATGCCTGTAAGGATGCAAATTCCAGGACATTCAGTGAATGTTCATCAATTCGCTTCGGTGACATTTATATTCACTCCTACCCTAAAAATAATAGTATAGAGTAAGTGGCAGGAGGAGTAAATGAGTAAATGAGTTCTCCGTTCATGGTAGGAGGTTCCGGATGCATTGTTCCAGGTGTCAGGTTTATAGATATAGCCTAAGCCGCGCGGGGACATACAATCCGAGTGAATCGTTCAAGTAATTTAGAGATAGGGTTGGGGTTTGGGATCGAGCCAGTTGACGATTCGGTCTTTGAGGGCCCAGGCAGTGAAGAAATTTCCGGCCGGATTATGATGACCGATATAGTATTTCTTCAGGAATGGCCCGATACCGCCTTGGTAATTTTGATATTCGGCTCGAAAGGCATCACGCATATCAATAACCGGGTAGGGTTTATTCTGGAGCCAATCGACGAAGGTTTGATCGAACCGCGGACGATGGGCCAGGGCCGCCTGGATATGGCCGGAACCGAAGGAAAGTATGAGTATCAATTTCTTGCCGGTCTTATGCAGATATTGTTCGGTCCAGGTAACAATGTTTCTAGTAGCGAACAGGGCGGCTTCGGTATGCATTTTATGAATACGCTGTTGAGGCGGCAGATCGCTGTAATTGGTTTCCGTAAAGCCGAAACTTTCCGCGACCGCCTGAACCATCTGTGGCGTGATTTCTTTCTCCGGCATGCGGCGGGCCAAGGAGGTTATCAGAACGGGATCTTGATGGTAGGTTTGCCAGACAAACGGCTCATCGCATAGTTGATACACCTGTTCCGGTTTCGAAAAGATATTACCGATTTCAACGCATCGTTTCCGTTCGACATTGACTTTCAGGTAGGGCAGCGTAAAGCCACAAGGCGTGCGCGCACCGAAGCGAATTGCCCGCCAGGAATCCAGGTTGCGGTAGTGATCGTCATCCCAGATATTGAGGATGATGTACTTGACCGGATTTTGGTTTTCCACTTTTTTCATACGCAGGTACGCCTGATAGACGCCGTAGCCTCCGATGCCGTAATTTCGGATCGGTTCCTGCAGGTGGGCGGCGAGGTATTCCTGCCAGGTCTCGCCGTCGCTGACCTGATCGCAGTGAGTAAAACTGTTGCCGTACGTATGAATACGGCAGGGTCGGTCGGGATAATTCACGACCTTGCGGGCGCCGTCAGCTTCGTAGCGATAAATCCCTTTCGAGCCGTCCACGCTGTGACCGCGAATCGAATCGCAGAGTACCCAGCCCAATTGGGGATCAAAGGTCCAGCCGTCATTGCGGCTCAGGTTTTCCGGCCCCTGAGTGGTCAGAATGAAATTTTTCACCTGTGTCTTGGTGGGACGCAGGTTATCCAGGAAATTTTTTACCAATTCCTCTTTTCCCGGCAAGACGTTCTCCTGGGCATTCGTACGTGTTTGGATCAAAAAGGCAGCGGCGGCGCCCGCGGAACGGAGTAAAAATTCGCGACGTTTCATCTCATCACCTCGGTTTACTGATTTTTATGAGGAATAATTTCAGGATAAGTTCTGCGTTTTCAATCGTTCCGTCAGGGCGCGATAGTCCGTTTTGCCCGTTCCTAAAACGGGCATTTCGTTCAGACGTATCACTTTCCGCACATTGTGTAGCCCGGAAAGACCTTCCTGTTGTATCACATGATTGATTCGTTTTCGATCCAGATCGGTAGTGGTGAACACGACAATTTCCGGATGATGGGCGTCCGGTGACGCGGCGACGGCCAAGGTCGGACCGGCGTGATGATTATCGTTGAAATGTGTATCCAGAACCGATTCGATCGCCGGTAGGGATATCATCTCTCCCCCGCGTTTGATGAATCGTTTTTCCCGGGCCACGAAGGTCAGAACTTTGTCTTCGTTTTCTTTCACCAGATCCCCCGTGCGATACCATAGTTTCCCTTCAAAATCCACGAAAGGCGACGGACCGTCGTAATTCAGATAACCGCTGAAAACACTGGGACCGCGGACCAGCAGCATGCCGGGGCGATTTAATGCGGCATGCTGCCAGGTTTCAGAATCGACGATGGCGTACTCGAAGGAGGGGATAACCTTACCGATGGTACCGGGATAGGGATTGTTTTCATCATTAACGCTGATGACCGGCGAAGTCTCCGTGACGCCGTAGCCTTCCAGCAGCAGAGCTTGGGGACAATGATGGGCTAAAGCATCGTACGTGCTCAGCGGACATTTTTCCGCGCCGGTGATCACCAACCGCACGCTGGAGAGACGGTCGCCCTGGGCGTGGCGGAATATGCTGTCTAAAAAGGTCGGGGCGCTGACAATAATGGTCGCCCGATAGGCTTCAATGATCTCACCGAGCGTTTGACCGTGCGTGGGATTGGGATAATAGACGACGCGCACGCCGAAACACATCGGCAGCAAGGTCGTAATCGTTAAACCAAACGAATGAAACGGCGGCAGATACCCCAACAGACAATCGTAGTTATAAAACGTTAAACATTGAAAGACATCGACCAGGTTCGCGAGGATATTCCGATGCGTTAGCGGAACGGCTTTGGGATGACTTTCCGATCCGCTCGTGAATAAAACCACAGCCGTTTCGGGGATCTTCACTTCTTGTAACTTGGTCCAGGAAAAACGGCTTGACCGCCATGCTTGTAATTTCGCCGCGGTGCTTAAGTCCCGACGTATATCTTCCACAAACACAAATCGATCCTGGAGTTCCTCAATTTCAAAACCCTGTTCCTGCAAGCGTTGGACTAATTCTCGGGAGGTTAGAATACGGGACACATTTAAAGATTCCACACAGTAACGCAGATTTTTCCGGCCCAGCGTCCAGTTGATCATCACGGGGATTTTACCGGAAAATATCGTCGCCAGGTACATCACATTGACCCCCACCGACGCGGGCATCATAATGCCGACGTATTCGTCCGGGAATTTAAGAATTTCTTTGCGTAAGACGAAGATGCCGACCAGCAGATCGCGATAGGTTTTCGCGCCGCTGGTGGGGTCGGCGATAACGATTTCTTTGGGTCTTTCGCGTGCCCGTTCCAGGAAGGCATGGCCCAACGTCTCGTGTACCACCTGGGAGGGAAATTGGGGGGGAGTAGTTAAGTTGTACCAATTCTGCGTTGGATTATTCTGCGTATCTGTTTTCACGAATTCCTCTCCGGATGTCATCCTCTCGCCGGCATATCGGGTTCCGGTTTTTGCTGCGGGCGAAATCCCTGTCCCAGGCAATATGGCACATAGTGATTCGGTAGCATTCCTCTATTATAATACCTTTCCAGATAAATGTTAATCTCTTTTCGGCCTTCCTGGCGAGGAAAATCCTCCGGTTCATGGAATTCCATCGTTACCCGGCGGCGGGGCGCAAAGAAGATCCCGCTCAAAATCAGTGACCGAATCCCTCTTAACAGGCTTTTCGTCACATCCGGTTCGTGCCCGGACGCCCAACTGAAGCTGCTGCCCCACAAACCGCGAATCCGGATCAATACAACTCGTGCTTTGGGCGTTTCGCGGAGTATGCGTTCCACGGCGCTGTTACTGCCGAGCTGTTCGCGAGAGCTTCGATAGGCCCGACCCGCCGGATAAAGCAGCAGGTTTTCACCATTCCGGAGGACTTCCACGCATTGTGTCAGTATCTTTCGGATTTGTTGGATAGTGGTACGATTCTGCTGTTCGTTCTGAATCGGTATGACGCGGAACCGTCGGGCCCAGCGCCGGATGACGAACCGGTCGATCTGGTTGCTGTCGGCCAGGGCCCGGGCCCGAAAAGGAATCGACAGTTGAGCTAACACTATAATCGGATCGATTACCGCCGGATGGTTGGGTAAAAACAGAATCCCCTCGCGACCCTTTCGCAGCACCTCATCCAATCCCTGCACTCGAATCCGATACCGAAACCAGAGCGAAAATTGAACAAAACGGACAATGCAATAATTGATGATTCCCATATTGCCAATTACTTGCCGCCGATCGAGATCTTTCGATGCCTCTGGATTCGGGCGGCCAGAAGGAGTCAGTTCACTCCTTTGACTCGCATTTGGAGTCCATAGAGTGAATCCATCGCCGTAATAAATAAGGTATGACGATCCTTGCCGCCGAAGCAGACGTTGGCGGTCCAGCTTTCCTCGATGGGAATCTGTTCGATCGGTTCGCCCTTCGGATTAAATACGGTCACTCCTCTGCCGGTCAGGTACACGTTGCCTTCGTTGTCGAGGGTCATACCGTCGGAACCCAGTTTGCAAAAGAGCTTTTTATTCGCGAGCGTACCGTCCTTCTTGATGGTATAAACATACGTTTTTTTCGCTCTTATATCAGCCACGTAGAGTTTTTTCCCGTCAGGCGTCCCGATGATGCCGTTGGGCTGCACCAGGTCCGTCGCAACTCGCGTAAGCTTTTTACGATCCGGGGATAAATAATACACGTGTTCGCCGTCCTGCTCTTTTGGGCCCCGCTGCCAGTAATTCCGTTTGTAATACGGATCGGTAAAGTATATCCCCCCCGTCTTCGGATGAATCCAGAGATCATTGGGACCGTTGAGCAGTTTGCCCTGGTATTCTTTGATCAGAACGGTGACGTTTCCTTTCGGATCAATCGACCACAATTGATTCTTTTCGTCCGCACAGGCCAGTAAATTCCCCTTCTTGTCAAAATAGAGACCGTTCGAC
>CAZNQT010000171.1:0-8873 GCA_964574885.1 uncultured Pirellulales bacterium | reverse complement strand
AAACAGGCGATCAGGGTCAGGGCGTAGATAATGCCGATGACGGCTTCGCGAGGAATGGCCCGGTTCTTCGGTTTGATTATCGCCAGCAGCAAAGCGCCGATCAGAACCGCGGCGAGGGAAATCCCATACGAATACGGCGTCCCGTATTTAACGTTCAGCATGGTTCCCACGATGGCGCCGAGAGCGGCCAATTGATCCAGCGCCAGGTCAGAAAATACCAATACCCGGCGGATAATATGCAAACCCAGATAGGTGTGCAGGATCAGGACGACGGAGATCAAACTCAGTTGCAAGAGGAAAAAACGCGTTGTTTCAGACATCATCACCTCCCGGTCCATCACAGCCGAGGGCGGCTGAGCCACAATAGTTGTCTCAAGCACTCAGCTATATATTATGGCTACACCCGAAATCGTGCCACGGTCATCCTGACCGTGCCCTCGTTATTGAGCTCTTGCAGATTCGGCACGGCCGAGACGGCCGTGTCACACTATTTTTGGGCTGTGCCACATTATGTAGGAGCAATAAGTCCCTTTTTCTGCGCGGCATGCAACAGGGCGCTAATCCAACAGTCCACCAGATCGAAATAATTATCGATCCCCGGCACCCCGGCAACATACATCGGCACGATCACCGGTTCGGCGTCCATACGGTCGGCCACGGTTCTGATTTTCTGCTCGTCAAAATAATTGGCCGCAAAGATAATCCGAATATCTTTTTCCTTCATCAGGTTGACAAGATTCGTAACATGTCTGGGAGAAGGAGAAATCCCCGGCTTGGGTTCCACCGCGCCGGCTTCCTGTAAACCGAACAGAGTGAGGAAATACACCCAATTCTTATGATAGGTGACAATCGCGGCGGCGCGCAGAGGGAGCATTTGTTTCATCCATCCGCCGAGTTTATCGAGCAGTGGTTTTCCCTGAAACCGGTTTTGCCGCAGGAATTCGATTAGTTTGCCTTTTTCCGCGAGGAGACAAAGCGTATCGCCACCGATTATTTTGACCAGTTCCTCTCCGAACAGACGTCGGTCCAGTTCCTCCAAAAGACGTTTAAGATTCTTTTCATACAAGGGCTGTCCTGCCGGATCGTTTTTGATAAGACCGGCCGCAATATTCCGGGCGGCCACTTTCATGTTGATCGGACTGCAGGTGACATGGGGATTGCCATAGAGATGAACGCCCCCTTCCGATCGAGAGACGACCGTCGGTATTTCGAGTAAATGCATCCCCTGGGCGGCGGCGACAAAACCGATCTGGCCGCTGCGCAGGCGTTTATTGCCGGATTTATCCACGACGGAGGGCAGCCACATTTCCAGATCAAGTCCCGTGGAGATCAGTACATCGGCATCGCGAAGGGCATTTACAAACGACGGTTTGGGCCTGATAAAATGAGCATCCTGATTTCCCTGCACGATTGACGTGACGGAAATCCGATCGCCCCCAATAGCATCGGCGAATACGGCGTAATCCGTAAGCGTGGTTACCACCCGGAGCTTTTTTTTGTTTTCCGCGGCCGTTGCGTTAGGAAACGATATCCCACTCAAGCTGAGAAGGATTACACCTATGATTGTGGATTTTATGGTATTTTTATTCATGGAAATACCCTCTCTTAGTATCGTTCATGTTTATGGGGTCCTGCGGCAAAGATCATCTGAAGCCACAACAAGTCTTCGTGTTTTTCCATACCCCGGCCGTCGGCATGATCATACTCACAACGGAATTTAACAAAAGGACTCTGATGCCAGGTAATATAGGGAGCGACCTGCCAGCGAAATGCGTTCGTAGTCGAGTATGCCAGGGGAGTAATCGCCGTTCCCGGCATTTCGGCATAATCCTTAGTGTCGGGCTGGTAATAGTCGCCCCTAAAGCCGATGTCCACGGTGCGCGAAATTTTTGTCTGTACGTAACTATAAGCGCCCCAAGCGTTTAAGTTATCTCTGCCGGAGTCGTCCGGGGCGAGCAGGTCCTGATTGAGAACATATATCTCGCTCCGCCATTCGATATTGCGATAGCGCATCCGTTCAACGGGTTCCCACGTTACAGTGCAATCGGCGCCAAATACCTGGGCGCCGAGAGTATCGTGCTCTTTATGGGAATCGACGTCCCATTCGTCATTCCAGCCGAAGAGACCGGTCAGTCCGAATTCAAGATACGTGCTCTCCGACAGATCGCGGTAATTCTTATAATGAGCCAGCAGGCACGGATTGCCCTGCGTATCCCTGCCGAATAAACGATCATTATTTGTGTTGGTGATCTGCAACGTGATTTCCTGTGCGGCATCCGACCTTGTCGGCAGGGTCCAGTCCACAGAAGCGCCGATCTGATTCAGTCCGCCCTCCCCGAAAATTTTCCGCAGCGCCAGCGGGAAATCCACCTGGTCCAGAGCGTGCTTGTGCCAGCGATTGACAATACCAAACTGCTGTCGGAACTTTCCCAAGGTCAAATTTACACCGTCTAATACAGCGAAACGAGTGAAATAGGCCTCTCCCAATTCCGCGCCGTCTTCGTTTATGGGCACCGCGGCTTTGAACTTTGAATACGGATCGAGATACGACTCAAAATGTAATCCCAGTCCGCGAAAGATAAAGTCACTGCGTTTTCGGGTCCCTGCCTGGTGTTTGTAGTACCCAAGCATATCCCCGGTAACGCTGAGTTCCGGATTGAGTTTCTGCAGGCTCAGGCCGCGGAATTTGAAGACGGTTTCCTCCGGTTTTTTTTCCTCCTCCGGCGCCCCCGCGAGTTTGTTCGCCAGTTCGCGGAGATAGGCCGACTCATCCTTTTCGGATGCTTTGGGCTCCGGTGCCGGCTGTAAGGTTTTTATCCGGTCTTTTAAGGCGTCAATTTCCTTTTGGTGTTCCTGTTTGAGGTTTTGCATTTCCTGGTTATGCTGCTGTTGCATCGTTTGCAACTGCTTTTGCATTTCGAGAATTTGCTTTTGCATTTCCTGTAACGACGGCGTATCGTTGTTATTCTCCTGGGCCGAACACCAAACCGCACTCAAGAATAACAGGATCAGAGAAACGATAATATTGGTTTTCGAATCCATATAGTATTTCCTTCCTTGCCTGGGAATAATTTAGCAATAGAAATAGTAATGTAAGATGGGTACGGATTACTGACGGAACGAGGCATCCATCGCCATAAGCACTCGCGATGGCGATGCCACAGCTTGAGGGTGAACCATCCGTACGATCCAAACAGAAATGTCTATTTAGCAGGCAGGAGGAGAGCGGCCGAGATGAGGCCATTTATTCAGTTCAGAAATGCAAATAGATTGTGGTATGAATATCTCAGTGCCAATGATATCCGAGCAGAAGAGATCCGACGCCGGTGCGTCCGGGCCGGCGACGAGGGAATTCAATTGATGGCAGATGAAGCAGCCCTCGTCTCCTTCTTTCGAATCGTGGCGACAAGGAGTTTGGGATTCGGAGTGATGACGCGCATCCGTATAAACGTGCCAGGACCAAAGCAGACCGGTGACCTGAACCAAGTAAAGAACGGAAACCAAACTAATCGATATTTTCCTGCTTATTGAAAACACCTTCGATCCCATTCCTGAAATTATTTACAAACATGTATTTTATAGTATCTATCGCTATCGATCAAAGGAAAAAAATGTGTATTGACGACCGGTATTCGATTGTCATAATTATAAGACTGAAAATGAGGGGTATTTGTACGTACATAAGAAGCCAGGGTGGAAAGCGTAACGGATTATTTTGCAATAAGTTACGGCAAGGATGCGTCAGAGATTCTAGGTAAGGACGGCATGAATATGGATAAGATGATTTCTGTCAAGGACTTACGGCGGAGCTACGGACCGATAGTGGCGGTGGATGGGATATCGTTTGAGGTAGGCCGGGGAGAGGTGTTGGGCTTTCTGGGTCCGAATGGAGCGGGTAAGAGCACGGCGATGAAGATGTTGGCGTGTTTTTTACAACCGGACAGCGGTACGGCGACGGTCTGCGGGCATGACATCCGACAAAATCCGGTCCCGGTGAGGGAGTCGCTGGGGTATCTGGCGGAGAACGCACCGGCCTACGGGGAAATGACGGTGGGTTCGTTTCTCAAGTTCGTCTGCGACGCCCGGCGGATTCGGGGCGAGAAGCGGAGACAGGCTATCGACCGGGTGGTTAAATTGTGTTCGCTAGATTCGGTGTATCATCAGACGATCGAAACACTGTCGAAGGGATACGTACGACGGGTGGGACTGGCGCAGGCGTTGATCCACGATCCGCCGGTATTGATCCTGGACGAGCCGACGGACGGTCTGGATCCGAACCAGAAACAGGAAGTGCGGCAGTTGATCAAAAAAATGGCTCAAGACAAATGCATCATTATCTCGACCCACATCCTGGAAGAAGTAGAGGCGGTGTGCAGCCGTATTATCGTGATCGCCCGTGGTCGCATCCGCGTCGATTCCACGCCGCAACAATTGAAAGATAAGTATCAGGGAACACTGGAAGACGTATTCCGGAAATTGACCACGACGAAAAAAAGTGCGTGAAAAAAATAATAGGTAGATGGGTAAATGAGTGAATGAGAAACATATAATTCATTATCCGGTGAAATTGGCATTATCGGAGAAGGTAATATGAATGGATTTTGGGCGGTATGTAAGCGAGAGTTGAAGGGGTACTTTATCACGCCGGTGGCGTATGTGTTCCTGGTGATTTTTCTGTTTTTCGGCGCGTACCTGACGTTCAAGGACCGGTTTTTTGAGGCCCGACAGGCGGACCTTTCTATTTTTTTCCAAAAGTTGCCCTGGCTGTTTCTGTTTCTGGTGCCGGCAACGGCAATGCGTCTCTGGGCGGAAGAACGGAAATCGGGATCCATCGAATTATTACTCACACTGCCGGTCACGATCTGGCAGGCGGTGTTGGGTAAATTTACAGCAGCGTGGTTGTTTCTGGGTTTGGCGCTGGTATTAACGTTTCCGCTGCCATTGACGGTGGCGTATCTGGGGAATCCGGACGGGGGGCAGATGTTCGTGGGGTATGTGGCAAGTTTCCTGATGGCGGGGTCGTATTTGGCGCTCGGGTGTTTTTTCTCCGCGGTCAGTAAGAACCAGGTGATCGCGTTTATACTCGCGGTGGTGGCCTGCACCATCCTGGAGGCAGCGGGTCTGCCCAGTACGCTGGATTTCCTGTCGTTCCTGGGTATGGGCTTTGTGCGCTTTTTGGAGCAGATCAGCTTCGAGGGACATTTCGCTTCGATGCAGCGGGGAGTGGTGCAGTTTCGGGACGTGAGTTACTTCCTTCTGCTCATGGCGGGATCGCTCACGGCGTGTGGATTGCTTTTACAGGAAAGGAAGGCGGCTTAATGAACAGAACGCTAAGAGTTATCGCAGCGGTACTATTTATCGCGATCATTATGTTCAGCGCCATCAGCATTTGTCAGACGATCGGTCGGTCGATGCGCCTGGACGTTACGGAGGATAAGCGGAATACGCTGAGCGAAGGCACGAAAGAGATTCTGGCCAAGATCGATCAGCCCATCACGATCAAGTTGTATTATTCCCGGACGGTGGCGCTGAAAGCTCCCGACTGGATTCAGGCGTTAAGCAATCATTACCTGTTCGTGCGGTCGCTGCTGCAGGAATACGAAGCGATGTCGAACGGGATGATCAAACTGGAATTTATCGATCCGCGTCAGTATTCGCAGGATGAGACGGATGCGGAGGACCGGTACGGACTGGAGGGTTTCCCGCTGCCGGGTCCGGAAAAGGGGGAAACGGAGAAATTCTTTTTCGGCCTGGTAGTGGAAACGCAGTTCGGGAACGTCGAGAAGATACCGTTTATGGCGCCGAACCGTCAGAATCTGGTGGAATATGAAATTACTCGTGCGATCGACACGGCCATCACCCCCGCGAAAAAGAAGATCGGCATCCTCAGTTCCTTGGCGGTGACGGGCGGAGATCAGTATCAGGCGTACATGATGCGTCGTCAGCCGCAGCCGCCGTGGCTTTTAATGCGTTTTCTGGAGCAGCAGTACGAAGTGGTCAAGGTGGATCCGAAAACGGACAAGATCGCGGATGATATTGATATGTTGTTGATCATTCACCCGAAAAAGCTTGAGGACAAAACGCTGTTGGCCATAGATCAATTCGTATTATCCGGTAAGAAGACCCTGGTATTCATCGATCCGTACGCCGAGGCGGATCAACCGCAGCAGCCTCAGCAGCCCATGATGATGCCGCCACAGGGACCGCGGAATTCGGATCTGGAACCGCTGCTGAAAACGTGGGGTCTGGAGATGCCGCAGGATACCTACGCGGCGGATCCTACGTTGGCGGGTTTGCGGGCATGGTGGAAGCAAGGCCGCATGATGAGAGCGTCGCGGGATGAAGACGAACAGCCGATTACCTATCTGAATTTGGAAGGATCCTGTCTAAACGACAAATGTGCCATTACGGCGTATCTGAACGATTTTCGTATGTATTTCTCCGGCGTACTGAAAGAAGTCCCCGGCCGCAGCAAAGACATCGAACTCATCCCCCTGCTCTCCACCACGAAAGAAGGAAGTACGATCCATGCGGATTCGTCTCAGGTGCAAAATCAATTTCAATGGGCGGACTTAGACAAGGATTTTCTGAAAGGGACCAAGCCGGTGCACATGGGATACCTGCTGCGGGGGGAATTCAAAACGGCCTTTCCCAAGGGAATCGAGATTAAATCGGAATCCGAGGATAAAAACAGCTCCGAGGGAAACGAGGAGAAAACGGAAACCAAGCCGGCAAAGAAAATGCCTCAACTCACGGAAGGAAAGGACTGTGCCGTGGTGGTGGTGGCGGACGTGGACTGTATCTACGATCTGAATCTGATCCGGAGGAATAATTACGGTCAATATGCCTTGACGGAAAATATTTCGTTTTTGCAAAATGCCCTCGAATTTTTAAGCGGTTCCGAAGCCTTAATTCAAATTCGCAATCGCGGAGGCACGCGTCGCTTTACGAAAGTGGACAAGATCGAGAAACAGGCCAAAGAGGAAACGGAAAAGGAAGAAAACCGGATTCGGAAGCAACTGGAAGAAATCGAGAAGAAGCGCTCCGAAAGCGTACAATTGAAACTGGATCAGGCCGGCGGCTTATCGCTGCAACTGGATTCGGAGAAACTGCAACAGGCGGAACAGGAACGGAATCAGAAATATCTCGAGTTGGAACGCGAGCTGCGCGATACGATGAACTCCCGACGGGAAAAAATCGAGCATTTAGGCACTCGCGTCAAATTGGTGAATTTGATTACCGCGCCCGGGATCATCCTGATTATAGCGATTGTCTTAGGGATCTACCGGAACGTGAAACGACGACGTTACATCAGTCACGGCAGCGACGCATAGTGAAGAACGGTATATAGCGTGTAGCGTCGTATAGCATATAGTAATAAGTTGGGCGTCAAGCCAATGTACACCTTGGAGAGACGATTTCAGGGAGCGAATGCATGAGTAATAAGCAATTGACGATATTAGGGATCGCAGCGGCCGTCATGTTGACCTGGGCGGTACTTCAGTCGTACCTGACCCGGCCACAAGCGGCCCAGACTCCGGAGGAGATTTTCCTGATTCAGGGCATGCCGGTGGAGGAAGTGGGGAAAATCGTACTGGGCCTCAAAGACAAGAAAGTCACGCTTCTGCGGAGCGGCGAAAATGAGTTTGTGGTGGTGAATAAGGATAACTATCCAGCGGACACCCAAAAAGTACGGGAATTGCTGACGAACTGCTTAAAACTGCGTACGACGGGCCTGGTGACCCAGGATGCGAAGAATCACAAAGCCCTGGGGGTGAATACGGACGATCCCAACGGTCCGGATGCGGTGGTGCGGTTTTATCGACAGGCGGGGGAGACCGGCGGTCCTGCAGAACTTATCACCGGAATTGTCCTGGGAAATCGGGTGGAAGGGGGCAGCGGTCAATACGTGCGGCGGTTTGAAAAAGATACCGTCTATCGAGCGGAAAATACGCCCCATCTGAACACCTCCGCCATGGATTACATTGATACCGATCTCCTGAAAGTCAAAAAGGAACAAATCGTCAAAGTCATGGTGAAACGACCGGAAGATACTTACACGCTGACGACGGATCCGAACGACAATGTAATTCTGGTGAATAAACCGCAAAATCGCGAATTAAAGAAATACGATGCGGAACAGGTGTTTGAGGCCTTGACGAATTTATCGTTCAGCGACGTACAGGCCGAATCGGAAAAAACGCAGGACCTGAAATACGAGGTTACGTATCAGTGCTTTTTGAAGGACGCCACGCTGTACGTGATCGGTCTGGCTCAAAAGGGCGATAAGCATTTTATCAAGTGCCAGGCCGGCTATACCGACAAGAGCATCGAGACCCTCTTGCAAAAACGACAAAAGTCGAAAGAAGAAATCAAAGAAGGCGCCGACAAACTTAAGAGCTACGATGAGGCACAAAAGTTTACGAAGCAGCACGCTCCGTGGGTGTATGAGATTTCGAGTTGGCAGGCCGGCAAACTGAGCAAGAAACTGGACGACCTGTTGGAAAAAGAGAAGAAAGTGGAGAAGAAGAAGGAAGGGAAGAAAGACGAAGCGAAACCCGAGCCGGCGCCTAAAAAAGACACCGGTAAAACCGAAGCGCCGCCTATCGGTCCGCAACTGCCTGCACCGAAAGAAGAATCCAAAACGACCGTTCCCGCGGATCCGAATCAATAGAACCAAGTCCCCTGGGGAAACAGGGGAACTATTCCCAGTACCGACATTGTTCACATTCGTCCCCCGCTTACCAGCGGGGGCTAATTAGTTCCCGTTGCGGAAAATGTGGCACACCCGCCCTCGGGTGTGTGAGAATCCAAAACGCTCAGCCGAGGGCGGCTGAGCCACATAATTTTACGCCTCCAATTGTTAATTCCGC
>CAZNQT010000170.1:0-8936 GCA_964574885.1 uncultured Pirellulales bacterium | reverse complement strand
GTCCAGGGTACCGCCGGCAATCTGAAGTCGCCGGTGAAAGTCATCGATGTAGCCAATTCCGGTACGACGCTGAGAATCGGCGTCGGCAGCGCCGCCCTGCTGGATGCGGGAACCGCCCAATTCACTGGGGATGAACAAATCCGCTCTCGCCCCATTTCTCCCTTGCTCGAGAGCCTGAACGATCTGGGCGCCCAATGCAACAGCCTCCATAGCGACGGTAAAGCTCCCGTCATCGTCCGGGGAAAACTCAGCGGCGGTCAAACCTCCATTGAAGCCGTCACCAGCCAATATCTCAGTTCACTGTTGCTCAATACCCCTCTGGCCGAGAATGACTCTGTAATCCACGTAACAAAGTTGAATGAAAAACCCTACGTACAGATGACTCTGAAATACCTGGATGAACATCATATCCGCTATGAAAACGAGGATTTTCGGTGTTTTCGTATCAAAGGCGGTCAGCGATACGAGGCCTTTTCCCAACGGATCCCGGCGGATTTTTCGTCAGCCACGTTTTTCTTCTGTGCCGGCGCCATTCTCGACGCCGACATCGTATTGGAAGGCCTGGATTTTCAGGATACGCAGGGCGATAAAGCTGTCGTGGATATCCTGAAACAAATGGGCGCCGATATCCGAATCGACGGTATGGAGGTCCGCGTCAAACCGGGCGAGCTGAACGGTATGGATATCGACATGAACGCGAGCCCCGACGCTTTACCGGCCCTTTCGGTGGTTGCCTGTTTTGCTCGGGGCAGAACTCGTTTGTACAATGTGGCCCAGGCCCGCTTGAAAGAGACCGACCGCATTGCCGTCATGACAACGGAACTCACCAAACTCGGCGCCCACGTCACCGAACAGGAGGACGGTCTGACCATCGAACCATCGTCTCTCCATGCCGCTGATTTACAAGGCTACAGCGATCATCGGATCGTGATGGCCTTGTCCCTGGCAGGCATGGCAGTACCCGGCGAAACCACCATCGACACCGCGGAAGCGGTAAGCGTCACCTTCCCCGATTACGCCAAGCTCATGCAATCCCTCGGCGCCGACCTCCGAATCCATGAGGAAAACTCATGATACATATCCATCTACCGATGACCACCACCCCCAAGCTCGCAGTCTCGTTTGGCGGCGCCACCCATCCGAATCGACGAGGTAAAATAACGAATCGAATCTATCTGGTGATAATATCTTTTATTCTTGTGATCCTGACAGATTGATCGTCACCGATTCCAGCCGCCATCACGCCCTGCTCGACTGGACCGGCGACGGCGTGAATGAAATCCTAGTCGGTAACAGCGGCGCGATTTACAACCAGCAGGGCAAACGCATCGCCACCTTAACGTACTCGCCTACCGCCCGTTCACCTGGAGGCAGTCTGCTTATCGGCGACATGACGGGTGACGACATCCCCGACGTTATGCTCGCCACCCCGTCACGCGTTTACATATTTCAAAATATAAAAGGCAAAAAAAACCGCACCCCTTACGGCCTGGGCACCGAACCGAACTTCACATTATACTAAATGCGGCTTCCGTATGTTACCCTCTCCTGAGTTGTGTAAAACCCGGGAAAGCAAAGCTGTCTGTTTTAAAGGTAAGATCCGGTTAAGCATCCGGTTTATTCATCGTAAGGATCGCAGTTTGGGAGCCGGTAATTTTCCCGAACAGCCCTTTCGTATCGTAATTCACTTCGAAGGTAAAGGTTTCCTGATCGCCGCTGATTTCCAGATCGTCCGGCACACGCCACGTGTACCCGCAGGTGCCGCCTCAGCCAAAAGGCATTTTGCCTTGGGCCACCACCTTTCCTGCCGCGTTCTTAATCTGCATGACTGGATCCAGTGAAGCCGTTCGTTGCCGCACGCTCCCGTCAGACAGGGTCACTTCGGTTTTTTGTGACAAATCATACAACCTGCTGATCTGCAAACCCATTTCCGGAATATGGATCATCGCACTGGCACGAATACTTTTCCCTTTTGTGAGGGTTTGGTTCTCCTTGGGATTTTGAAAGACGACTTGCGGATTTTCGGTAAAGGCAAACACGTAGGGTTTCTCTTCTCGAATAGTAATCATCGAAGATTTATCCTGATCGTTCGGCGTATAACCGCTTACCGATCTGACGGAAGCCCGAATATCTCCTTTCTTGCAGGTAAGATAATAGGCGTAATAATCCCCTACCGGCAGGGTAATTTTGTCCTCTTCTTTCGGGCAGCGGTTTAGATTAAACAACCGGCCCGCCTTGATTAACAAACCGCTTTCCAGTACCAATTTGGCATTTTCCTCCGAACCGCCTGCACTTTCCAAGGTTCCTAACTTACCCGTATAGGGTTTGACCGTAACCTGCCTGCCGTCGGGGGATGGAATGAGGTCATAATACGCACCATCCTGGCTGCGTTGTAAGCAGAGCATCCCCGCAACCGAATTATCTCCGACCTCTTTCATCGCCACCATTGTCATCGGATGGTCATAGCGGCTGGAAATTACATTCCTGTGATCCAGCATCAGTTCATACTCTTTTTCACCCACTCGGATCTTACCCCGACGCGCCGACGGTTCCACGAACGTCATGATTCGATAACTGTCAGTGTATTGTAGAAACCGAGGAACGATGGTCACAGCACCGGAATCCTCGGCACTATCCAGAGTGACCGTAAGGGGAGTAAAAAGAATCTCTTTCTTATATCGTTCCAGCTTCGGAACCGCAGAATTCGCGTCTTCTTTTACCGTCGTATCATCCGTCAGATCGAAATTATGATTCACATCGAAGAAAAACGTATCATACCCCTGGTCGGTTCCTTTCGATTCATCGACCGCGAAACAGTAGGGCGTCCCTTTCTCATCGGTATAATAATTTCTCCCAAAATAAACCATGCCATAGAGCGGTTTTTCACTGACAAACGAGGGATAGGTTTTCACGTCCTCGTATGGTTTACTTCGGCACGTACCGCTTTGGCCCCTGATTCGCTGCTGTTCCTTCGGTTCCAGAATCTCTATTAAATTCACTTCTTTCAGCGCAAACACACCATCGGCAACCTCGTTAATTTTTAAAGCATCCCCACTCTTATCAACCGTATCACGATCGGCAAGCGGAGGGGGCGGCGGTTTCTGAGCGGTTTTCGATTCCGGGGTTTTTGATTCCTGTTCGTTTGATTCTTCTTTACTACAACCGGCTATAATAACCATCATAACTAACAGCATCGACAGCACGACCCAAAATTGCTTCTGATGGGTATGAATTCTCATGATACCATCTCCCTAAAACCATATTTGGTGAATTGTGAAGAGATTATCTCGGTCCGAATATTCTGCCGATTAACATCCGCTACGTAATCGGAGAAAACAAACCTGGTTCCCCCCTGGTCTGGTTCCAGATTGGACGGCATACGACACGCATGCCCACGGGAGTCGCCTCACTCGCCGCAGCCGGGCAGGATCACCGACGCTATAAACAGGGCGATCAGCATCACTCCCAAACGGATTCTTTTCTTTTGGTTATGCATATATCTTCAATGGCAATAAATCCGAGGTTGATCACTTCTACGCCTACGAAACTAGAGTTTCACCCTCAGAAGTTATATAAGAATACCTCAAACGGTCGAATTTGTCAAAAATTCCGCAGAAAAAACTCCTTCTGCCGTATCGCGGCGTGTCCTAAGTACTTAATTTATAATGCATTATGCTGATTCGGCTGCTGTGAATCCGTAAATAACATTGTATTGAATCAAGTATCTATCGCTTAAATACCGTATCCAAAGTGAGAGCATTGGTGGGACACTGCGTGCAGTCCAGGCAGCGTACACAGTTTTCCGAGTTGGGATCGCGGTCGGGTTGAGCCTGGAAGCCACAATATTTATGACATACTTGGCACGTATTACACTCGGAAGGTTTGTATTTCAGATACACGGCTGAGAACCGATTGAACAAACCGAAAATGGCGCCCAACGGACAAAGAATCCGGCACCACGGTCGGTGGACAAAAAACATCGTGGCGATAAACAGAATCGTCACGGTGGATTTGATTATATTGGGCCAGGGGATTTCGCTGCCGCTAGAGGCTGCTTCTACTATTCTAGGGACCCTGGATTCCAGGGCGCCGGCGGGACACACTTGACAGATAAACAAAGAATTTTCTTCGCCGTAAAAATAGGGGATCAGCAGGACCAGCCCAATCAGAACCGCATAGCGAAAATACCCCGTCCAGGAGGGCAGTTTAAATTTGGGCGTAGGAATTTTCGCGACCAGATCCTGCAGGAAACCAAAGGGACATACCCAGCCACAAATAATCCCGCCCAGCAAAGCGCCCGCGAGTATGATGATGCCTATAGCTAAAAAGGGAAATACGCCAAACGCGATAGAATTGGCCACTATTCCGATGGGACAGGCAAAGGTTGCCAGGGGGCAGCCGTAACAGTGAAACACCGGCGCACAAACACCATGCATGCGTAAGGACAATGGATCCAGCCAAACCAACAGGAAAGACAGTTGCGTCCAGATTCGCCAGGGGATGAGTTTTTGGGTGAAGGATTTTAGTTTGGCCACGGCCACCATGACCTCGTTGTAAGCTTATCAGGTAGGGCACGCTTGCGGAGGTTTTTCGTCCTTGGGATAGGTCTTTTTTTCTATCTCGCCGGTTTTCGTACGTTTTAAACCCCCGACGGCAATTTCTTGATTTAACTCCATTTCCGACAGGGCTGGCTGATCGGTATTCTGCTCGGAGCCCAAAGGCGATAAGGTACGCCAGGAACCATAGACTACCAGAATCACGCCGACAATTATCAGAAACAGAAACGAATACAATCGTCCCTTTCCGCCTTTACCGGTAGATCGAGGGTTGTTATCGTCGGTAATATTCTCTTGATCCATACGCTGAATTATATCAAAGAAAATATATTTCCACAATAGTTTCCTTGGGACGATCGGAGAAAAAATGGCGGAGGCGAATGGGAATCGAACCCACCCAAGACGTTCTCACGCCCCACACTGGTTTTGAAGACCAGGAGCGCCACCAGGCGCCAGTCACCTCCGGCCTTATTTGCAGCACGATGAATCCTCGGCGGAGGGATTTTCCGGCGAATGATCCACGGCGTTTTTTACGGTTTTATAGAACATCATAGCAGGCGTCCCGCCAAATGCAATAGCCAGCCAGGCTGCTTCGTCGATTTCCTCGGCGGAAAAACCCATTTTGCGCGCTTTTTGGATATGGATTTTCAAACACGGTTCGCATTTGGCGGCGATCGATAGGGCCAGATTGATCGCCTCCTTGGTAAACGCATCCAAACCACCCGGTCGATTGACGTTGGCCAGAAATGACGAAAATTGGGTCTGGGTCGATTCCTTGTCGGCGTTTGTCTCTTTACCCGCCGTAGTCGTGGATGAGCAACAGGTGGATTCCGTCTGCACCGCCTGTGACGAATCGGGAGCGGAATCGCAGCAGGAAGTCGGCTGGGTGGCAGCCTGTGCTTCAGAACAGCATACTTCCTTCGCCGCGGATTGAGGTGTCGTGGCCGATTTATCATTTTCTCGTTCTTTGGGCATCATGCGCGTACCTTTCGTTTTGAGATTGACTCGTCCGTTTCCTTTTGCGTTCACTTTACCGATAATGGCTGCTGCGGAAATACCGTTATCATGAAGGGCTTTTAAGAGCTTGTCCGCATTATCGGGGGCGACAATGATCAGCAGGCCTCCGGAGGTCTGGGCATCGAAACACATATCGACCATGAGTTCGGAAACGTTAGTATCACTAGCGACCAGATGGCCACAGGATTCCTTGTTACGCTCGATGGCGCCGGGTAGAATGCCGTCCGCAACATATTGTAAAACACCGGGGAAAAGGGGGATATCATCCCATATAATTTCGGCTTCGGCGCCACTGCGAAGCATCATTTCGATTAGATGACCCATCAAGCTGAATCCGGTAACGTCCGTACCGGCATGAGCCTGGTATTTCACCATCAGTTCCGACGCGGTTTTATTGAGGGTAGTCATGGAACTTACCGCCGCCTCTACGCTTTCGCTGGACGCCCGGTCGATCTGGTGAGCGAAGGCAACGATTCCGGTTCCCAGAGGTTTGGTGAGTATCAACACGTCTCCCACCTGGGCCCCTGCATTGGTAATAATTTTATCTTTATCGATGAATCCCGTGACGGCAAAACCGGCTTTGACTTCCGCATCGTTGATACTGTGTCCTCCGATGACGGCGACATCGGCTTCGTGCATCTTGTCGATCCCGCCGCGGAGTATGTCGTTCATGACCCGATCCGGGACTTTACGAACGGGAAAGCCCAGTACCGAAAGGGCCGTACAGGGACTGCCGCCCATGGCATAAATATCGCTCAACGAATTGGCGGCGGCCACCTGCCCAAATTGATAGGGATCATCCACAGAGGGCGTAAACACATCTACCGTTTGGACGAGGGCCTTACCGTTGCCGAGATCGTAGATACCGGCATCGTCGCCGGCGGGTACCCCCACGATCACGCGGGGATCGTTCGATGCCGGTATATCGTTTAATACCTGTTTCAGAAACGCCTGATCGATTTTCGAGGCACAGCCGGCTTTTTCGACCAGTTGAGTAAGTCGGACCGGCCCGGTGGGAGTTTCCAGGCGTTCTCCGGCACAGAGGCAGATATTTTTTTCTTTGAATAAATCGCACGGACACGGTTGCTTCGGATCGCACACACAGTGACCCACTCTCATGGATCGCTGCATCACCCGTTTTCGTCTCTCCAGATTTTTCATCATTTTTGTCACCAGAATTTAATATTATATTCCATTATCATTAGAATTAAACCGCCTATTATTATGTGTTTTCATTTTTCCACTGTTTGGCTGCCAGGAGCGCAGCACCCAGAGCGCCGGTGAACTGAGGATCAGGAGCCACGGTTACGGATTGGCCGAGAGTGGATTGCAAGGTTTTATCCATGCCGTGGATTAATGCCACGCCCCCCGTAAAGACGACCGGAGGTGTAATCCGGCGGCCGGCCATACTGACAATGCGGGAAGCGATGGATTTCTGAACCCCGGCAGCGATATCCTGCGGCGCGGCGCCTTCGGCCAGCAGTCCGATGATTTCGGTTTCGGCGAAGACCACGCACATACTGCTGATGATCGCAGGCTTCGTACTTTCCAGGGCTAATTGACCTAATTCGTTCAGTTCTACGCCTAACCGTTTGGCCACTACTTCCAGGAAACAACCGGTCCCTGCGGCACAGCGATCATTCATGGCAAAATCACGGACGGCGCCGTTTTCATTCAGGTGGATATACTTGCTGTCCTGACCGCCTATATCAATTACGGTACGTACTTGCGGCACAACATGGCGAACTCCCGCCGCATGGCAGGTGATTTCGGTTATCGTAGAATCGGCCTGGTCGATGTTGTTTCGGCCGTATCCCGTGGCTACGATATAGACAATCTCCTCCCGTCGGACGCCGTTATGATCTATAAGTCGGTCAAAGAGCTGCATCGTCAGTTTTGCCTGCCCCACGCCTTGTGCCACTACACCTGCTTCTTTGACGGTTAACGCATCCGCATCCAACAGAACAATTTTAATGGCACGGGAACCTATATCCATTCCAACGCAAATCATTTCTTTCTCCGTTCCAGCACCGCTTCGACAAGAGAGGCTAGTTTGTTTTGTAACGTCGTTTGCAGAGCATCGGCAAGCGGCGGGATTTCGATTTCCAAAACAATCATATTCAGTGTTTTCCGGATGACATCGGCAATGATGCTTCCTTCCGTAGCGCAATGGCTGGCCCCGGGAATGCGGGAGATAACCACCGCCTCGGAGCCGTAGAATTCAATGTCACGACAGACTCGCTGCGCCCGATCGGTGGCGGAACCGACCATGGGATCGGCCAAGGCCATCCGGGCTAATGCCTCCATCGGAGGGATATCCTCCGGTATGGGATCCAGGGCATGACTGAATAAATATTCCGTTCCGCATATACGAGCGTTGCAGGTTTCCAGAAGATTCATAACCCGCAAATCGGCCACCGGATTGACCCAATACACTCGAACGGCATCGGCGGAAAAATACCCCTGCCGGTCCTTCACCCGGTTCTTCACTTCGGTCAGTAGATCATTTAATACCTCAAACGATTCATCCTGATCCGAACAAAAATGAATCGCCAGCATTTCCGCAATCAGCATTTCCAGCGCCGGCATGGGGCAACGTTCCGCGGTGAAGGCCAGTCTCCTCAATTCCGCCAAAGTGGCGCGGACCTGGTTGGCCTTTTGAATTCCCCGAGCAAGTTTATCGTCGGTCAGATATTCTCCGGCCAGGGAAGAGATGGATTCACGCAGCCGTTCGAGCTCCGATCGAACGAATTGAAGCTGATCTAATCCCGCGATAAATCCCCCGGGTAATTGTACGGACTTTTCTCCGTCTGAGGGAGTTCTACGATGAGGCATTTCCCACCACAGGATGGGATAGCCCAAACCGTTAAGACGCTGAGCAATGACCGAGAAATCATCACAAACGGCCCCCACGCTACACGTGAGCAGATCGGGGATGGGAAAATGCGCTTCGGTGAGAAATGCTCCCAACATGGCCCGCACGGGACAGAACGATTCATCGATCCCCAGCGAATCGGCGATATCCAGCAGTCCGGCGCTCAGTTCCATAATACAGGGAGTCCACCAGGCGCCGTCGGGATAAAAGGCAACCATCTTCGGCAGGGAATAAACCATGACCGGAACGGTTCCCAGGTCTTTCATGGTCCCGATGATTTTTTTGCCCTCGGAACGTGCCTGTGCAAGTCGTTCGTTTTCGGTAAGCAGAAAGTTCCACAGGCGCAACGTCGCCGGAGAATCATCAAACACTAATTTCGTCAGTCGTGTATCTCCATCGACAACATGCCGGCTGAGAGGTCCGCCGTACGGCGGTTCTTGTAATCCCTTCGCGCATAAAGAGAGATATCGTTCCTCCCACTGTTCCAG
>CAZNQT010000169.1:0-8956 GCA_964574885.1 uncultured Pirellulales bacterium | reverse complement strand
GTATGGCAATTGGAGCATCCACCAGGCTCGGCGACCACGGTATGTTTCACCTTGGCGTGGGCGACGGTATTTTCGATTTTGTCGTGGCAGGAATAGCACAAAACCGGTTCCGGCGATTTGAGAACCATGCGGGTATCGGAGCCATGGGGATCGTGACATTCCAGGCAACCGTTTTCGGTCACGGCCTTATGAACGAATTCAAATTTTTTCAGTTCGTTCCGCGTGACTTCATGGCAGTAGAAACAGAGGTCGCGGGTTTCCATGGTTAACAAGTCTTTATGATCCGAGCTGTGCGCCTGGTGGCAAAGGGTACAATCCCCGGCGGCGACGGGGCCGTGCAGGAATTTTTTCTGCTGATACCCCTCGTGACACTGACCACATAAATCCGCAATCTTCGGCGTTTTGATCAGCATGCGGTTTTCGCTGCTGTGGGGATCGTGGCATTTGAGGCAGTCGCCGGTTTTTAACGGATCGTGAATATATTTCCCCGCGGTCTGGTCGAGATGACAAAACGAGCAGAGATCGGCGCCCTGACGGGGCAGGGTAAAGGTATGCTGCTGAGGATCCTTGACCTCATGGCAGGGTTTGCAGGCGGTGGAAAACCCCACACCATGCAGGGCGACGGGGCCGTGCAGAAAGGGTTTTTTAGTTAAATCCGCGTGACATTCCTGAGAGATGCAGGATTTACCCAGGGAGGTCGGTTTATCCACGGAGAGGGCCTGGGTAGCGATAAGACCGGAAAGCGGCAAAGTCAATGTCACATACCAAGCGATCTTTTTCATAATTCCTTACCGTTTTATCTAACAGGCGGATGGGCCGGCGGTAGCTGTTGCAGGGATGGAGGATTCCCCGGCATCGGTGCAGGATTTTGCCGCCGAAAAACGTATTCCATGGTAACCTTGCCGGTTTCGACCTGTCGGGACTTGCCTAATTCCAACACGAGATCCTGGGTTTCATGTTTATCCTGGACCTGGATCACAAGAGCCGGATGCAGCAGGATTTCCGAGTGGTTTTTCCATTTCCGCGTCAAAAGGGCCTGCGGAATCATCTGTTCGACTTTGAATTGATACTGCCTGCCCAATGGATAGGTACGATCGAGCGATAATTTCTCCACCTTAACCTTTTGCGCAGCGGCGGGCAGTAGAATCCAGGCATGTCCGGAAACGTCGCATACAATGGTCCGGATCGGATTGGGCCCCCTCAGGTCCACATGGGTAAACTCCAGCCCTACCGTGCGTTGAGCCGAGGGCGTATTGGGATTGGCATTGTGAGAAAAGGAGGGGAACCGGGACCAGAGCCATTTTTCGTAGGTTTTAGGGCCCTGCTTTACCCGTACCTGAATCGCCGGATTCACGGGCATCGGAGTGCGGCTTACCACTTTGCGCGTTTTGGTATCCATGGAATAATGAGGTACGTACTGCAGGATCTCCAGTTCAATGTTATTTGCCGGTAGAGTAATTTTTTGTCCTGCGGTAATGGGATAATCCAGTGCCTTCTGCGAATCCGGCGGGGTAACAGTGAGCAATCCAATCACGTCGGGTTTGGTTAATTGCTGCATCATCGCCTCGGCGGAATTGGGATCCTGGAGCATTTTTACTTTGAGTCCGCCGCCGGAGGAGGAGATGGAGGTGCGGGCCGTATCGCTGGTGCTGAGCCAAACTGTTCGATCTACGTTTTCTCCTGTGATACGGATGCGGAAAACTACGCCCGCTCCTTTTTGCTTTTGCGGAACATACTCCCAGTTCAAATCGGGCAGATATTGTACCAACTTGAGTTGGATGGGTGCTCCCTGAGTGTCCAGGACGCGCTCCAGGACCTGCGGTTTGTTCTCATCCGCGACGGCGATCGGAAATTGCAAGGCATGGCCTCCCATCCCCTTCATGCGTACGATCAATTCCCAGGGGCCGCCGAGAAATCTTTGATGCGACGCGGCTTTCAAGGTTTGTTCGGAAATCTGGGCGGAGGCAATCGTACCGGATATCAGAGCGAAAAGGGCCTGCGCGACTAACAGAATTCCACGACGATATATTTTGGATCGCATTTTGAACTTCATACTAACTGCTTCTATTCATTTACCAAATTTTTGGCTTTGAGTAACATCATCTCCGTGTATTTCAGGTTATGCACCCCCCAGCTTCCATCGTTGAGCACGGCCTCCAAAATCAGCCGAGCATGCCTGGCCTGTGCGGTCATGTGTTGAACCTGATCCGGTTCCGTCGTATTCGCGATCTTTTGTTCATAGCGATCCACCTCGGCAGAGACTTTTTGGTAGAGTTCTTTGGTTTGCTTTTGCCAGAAGGGGATATATTTTTCTCCGGTTCCCTGGCCATGGCATTGATCGCAGGCCTCGGGCACGGCCTGGGCCACCGTCCCCAGACTGTTCAAGACACCGGGACGGACTTCGGTGGGTTTGATATGACAGCCTTTACATTCGACGTGGGTTAAAAACATGGGGCTGAGGATCTGGTGGGTTTTTACCGGCGTCGATTTATCGGCAGCGGCATAGATTTGGCGCTGTACTTCATGGGTGTTGCTGTGGCAGCTTTGACAGTCGAGCATGGTCGCCACCGTGGTGCCCATACTGGAGGAATGGTTGAGTTCGCCATGACAGGCAAAGCACTCGACTTTTTTTTGGCCACTCGTATGGTCCGCATGCATTTCGGACGAATTGATAACGGCGGGCTTTCGAAAGGAGTGACAATTCAGACACACACTTGGCTCCACGTGGGATTCCTTCACAATCTGCTTTTTATGACAGGATTTCTCGCAACTGGCTTCAAAGGCGACGAACTCCGTGTGATCCACTTCCACGGCGCCTCGCTTGATCGGCTTCTGGGGGATTTCATGGCAACTCTGGCATTTGGTTTCGACGAGGCGCTTTTCGGTGGGAGGGGATTTGAGAAAATGACAGATGAAACAGGCCTGGGAATTGACTTTGAAATGTTCGTTGCCTTCAAAGTGACTGTGACAGAGATTGCAGGTGATCTTAATCCCATCCACGTCGGTGTTGAGATGTCCTTCGTGAGCGAAATGATATTTTTTATATTTTACCGGTCCTTTGGTTAAGTCGGCGAGCTTATGACAGCCTTCGCGGAGGCAGGACTGATCGTTGATGGTGGCATTCGGTTTAGTGCTCATACGGCCGACAATACAGTCGAAGGCCTGGGCCATGCCGTTGATTTTGCCCTTGACCATACCGGCAAAGCCGGGCTGGATATGACAATCCAGGCAGTTCACCTGCTTATGCGTGGAGGTTTGCCAACTGGCATAATAGGGTTCCATGATATGGCAGGAATTGCAAAAGCCGGGTTGACTGGAGACGACCACAAAACCGCCGGAGGAAAGAATGAAAAGCAGAAGAACCAAAAGGATAATCTTTTTTCGGCTGAGTTTCCACCATTTCTTTTTTCGAGGTTCTTTTTCTTCCATTCACTCACTCACAACCAGATTTCATCAAGGTATTTACTCAACACTCTCAAGCGGGTAGGTTATGTTTCCTGCAGGTAACAATTTACATAATTCCTGTATGAATTGTACGTAAAACGGTTTGCAATGTCAATCCCGGAATCAGAGGGATTTTCACCGTCCCTGCCTCATTTTCCTCCTGCGGCGGGAGGGGAGGAGTCCCTAAGGCACAAATTTTCCGATACAATGGACAGAAAAGGCGACGGAAAAGGCCTTGACACTATAAATCCTATAGATATAGTAGTAATATGAAAGCGCCGTCCAATGCAAGGATTGCACCTTCGACGATTTTGTATTTGTCAGGCTTTACAGCATGAACACAACGAAAGTCATTGTCCAGGTTCTTTGCGGTAAAACTCGTTTACCCTGGCTGGGAGGTCTCTTTTGGGTCTTCCTGCTTGCCGTTGCGGTGGGGTATTCTCAGGAACCTCCCTCCCCGTCGGCCATGCAAGGGAAGGGGTGCCTGGATTTGGGTTGTCATGATTCTCTGCAGTCGAAGTCGTCCATTCACGGGCCGGTAGCGAAAGGTCTTTGTGCCCCCTGTCATGCGCAGTTGGAACCCGGGGTTCATGAATTTCGCTACACGTATCCGATAAAGAAACTCTGTTCGGTTTGCCATGAAACCCCGATGAAAAATTATCCGCATAAACCGGTCCGAGACGGGAATTGCGTGGGCTGTCACGATCCGCACCAAAGCGACTACCGTTACATGCTGCGTGCGGATCCCGCCCAATCCCTCTGTTTGAATTGCCATCAAGAAGATGCATTTATGCAGCGAGCTCATCTTCACGGACCGGCGGCCACGGGGGCGTGTATTTTATGTCATGAATCGCATTCGTCGTGGAATCCCAAGCTCCTGGTCCAACAAGGACGTTCGCTGTGTCTGCATTGTCATGAGGAAGTGGAGCACCAGATCGAGGACGCCCGTCACGTTCATTCCCCGGTTCAGGGCGACTGTACGCGTTGTCACGATCCGCATGGTTCCGACCATCCCCATTTGATCCCGACCCGGAAGCCCGATTTATGTTTAGGCTGCCATGAATCCATTCAAAAGCGGATTGAGGATAATCCCTATGTTCACGGGGCAGTGACGCAACAGGACGGGTGCGGTAATTGTCACAGCGGCCATGCCTCCCTGCTGCCTCGCCTGTTAAAACAATCGCTTTTAGACAGTTGTCTGGGTTGTCATAATAAACCGATCTCTACTCCCGACGGCAGGACATTGACCGACATGCTCACCCTGTTGAAGGAGAATCCGAATCAACACGGACCGGTGCGTCGGGCGGACTGTTCGGCATGCCATAATCCCCATGCGGCCTCGGAACCTCAGTTATTGTACCAGAAATATCCCAAAGTATTTTATGCCCCTTTCAGTATCGAACAATATGCCTTATGTTTTCAATGTCACATCAGCGAAATGGTCACCGTACCCACCGGCCAGGGGATGACGCTGTTTGCCGACGGAGAGAAGAACCTGCACTACGTGCATGTGAACAAGGAGCGTCGGGGCCGCACCTGCCGAGCCTGCCATGAAGTACACGCCAGTAAGAATCCGGCACACATTCGCGACTCCGTCCCGTACGGCGCCGGCGGCTGGGAATACAAAATCAATTTTAAGCAGACGGCGCAGGGTGGTTCCTGTACGCCCGGCTGTCATAAAGAGAAGACCTACGTTCGCTCAGCGCCGGAGGTAATCCTGCCGGCGCCTCTCGAAGCGATTCCAGGAACGGATACAAGTAAACCGCGTTAACTAAATCGGGAAGGATTTTTTATGTCAGGCAGGTATAAAACATTCCCATGGCCTCGAATTGGATTCATCTGTCTTATTCTACCGCTATCGGTACAGGCGGTCTCTGAACTCCAAACCGGCCGGCCGGCGCCCGCGTTCGATCTGCCGGTAATTGGGTCTCCCCCCCAGCATGTAGCTTTTTCGAGGTTGAAAGGGAAACCCGCCATTCTGATGTTTGGAGAGCTTTACAATGAAAACACGATCCACGCCGTTGGGGATATGGATCAGTTGCGCAGGAAACTGGAGATTTCCAAAACCGACTTCCATCTCTATTTGATCCTGGCGCAAAAGGCCGAACCCGCCGAACTGGTTCAGATTCAGCACGAAAAAAAGCTGAATGCCATTCTACTGCATGATTTGCATCGGGAGGCATACGCCGCGTATCACGTAGTGGTTCTTCCCAGCACCGTGATCCTGGACGCCCAGGGTAACGTGGTTTTGGCGATTTCCGGGTATCCACTGACGTTTAGCGATATCATGGAAGAAGCGATCCTATATGCTTACGGGAAAACCACTCGCAAGGCGTTTCAAACGGCCTTGGGATCTGATTCGGTAATCCCCGCGGTTTCGGAGAACACGGTTCGCGCCTCCCGCATGGTATCCCTGGGTCGTCAACTCTTCCGTCGGAATTATACGGACCTGGCCGTGGAACGATATTATCAAGCTCTGGAACTGGATCCCAATTATCTACCCGCTCACATTGGCATTGCCCGGTGCCAAATTCGGATGAATCATCTGGATGCCGCCACCGCCCAGTTGGAGCAGGTCAAGCAAGTGGATCCGTACCATACGGAGGCCGATGTGGTGATGGCCTACATTGAGATTCTGCGCGGGGGCAGCGATCTGGGAGCGGCGCAACGACGTCTGGAACTGGCATTATTGCGCAGCCCCAATAATCCGGAGGCGCTGTATCTCCGCGGGATGGCGTATGAAATGCAGGATCAAACGGACAAAGCGTTAACGCAGTACAAACAGGCCGCTCAAATCCTGTTGGAAACCCACGGTTCGTATCCACCTAAATAAAAAGGAGTCAAGATGGATTCTTCTGTAAACCAAACCCCTGGTTGTCCGGCACAGCGAAATCCGGATCCGCCCGATCCAAACGTGGATCCGGCCCGTCGTACCTTTCTGCACCGTTGTATCGGATTCATGTCGGCGGTAGCAGCGGGGATCGTGGCGTTTCCGGTGATAACATTCCTGCGTTTACCGCGCCGCCTGGGAGGTGCGACCGCCATCGAGGTGCCGCTCGCGAATCTGAGCGTGGACCAGGCCTTGTATTTTGACCGCCAGGGAATTCAAATCGTCCTGATTTACACCCAAAAGGAACCCAAGGTGTTTAACGCCGCCTGTACCCATCTGGGCTGCCTGGTCGCGTGGGATCAGAATAAGCATATATTCGCCTGTCCCTGCCATGGGGCGGTGTTTGATGACCTGGGAGCACCGGTACGGGGGCCGGTTAATACCCCATTGAAGAAAATCAAGTTCGAAATCAAGCAAAACAAAATCATTATTGCGTAGCTACATTATGAAACACGTACTGAAATCAATTAAAACAGCGTTGGATGAACGATTCGATCTTACCCCGGTCATCGAAAAGAACCTGACCAAAAAGCAGGTGCCGCGAACGCTTTCCTGGGCGGGATGCTTCGGGGGGCTGGCGTTTCTGGTCTTTCTGATTCAGGTGTTTACGGGGATCCTTCTCTTGATGTACTACAAGGCGGATCCGAACCGGGCCTGGGACAGCGTGACGTTCATCAAGAGCAACGTGCCGATGGGCTGGCTGATCCAGCGGATTCATTCGGTGGGAGCGAATATGATGATTTGCCTGGTCTTCTTTCACATGGCACGGATAGTGTATCTACGCATATTTCGCAACCCCCGGGAACTGCACTGGATCAGCGGAGTGCTGCTGGCCTTTCTGACGACGTTTATGGCCTTTACGGGATATCTGTTACCCTGGACTCAATTGTCCTTCTGGGGCGCCAAGGTGGGAACGGAAATCCCCTCCGCCGTTCCGCTACTGGGCGAAACGATTACGATGCTGATCCGTCGGGGCGAGGTGATCAGCGGCGAAACGCTGGGATTTTTCTTCGCCATGCATATCTGGGTTCTGCCCGCCATAGCGTTTATGTTTATGGCGCTGCATTTTGTCATGATTCGCCGAACGGGGATTTCCAGACCCCTATAAGGACCTGGAATCCCATTAAGGGAGCGCATACACGATGGCAGTGAATTATCAAGAACAATACAAGCCGGATAAACTGGAGCCGTTCTTCCCAAACGAAATCGTTAAGATGCTCATCGTCGTGTTGTGCACCTTAGCGGTACTCATGTTCCTGGTGGTGTTGCCAATTCTCCTGGAAAATCTGGGGATTGAAGGCGTTTTCCATAAAGAACAGCCCGCCGATCCGCATGTAACGCCCCAGCATATTCTTCCGGAATGGTATTTTTTAGCCGTGTATCAGTTTCTGAAACTGATGCCCTCGGAAATTCTCGGTATGGACGGCAGGGCTTTGGGAATTTTTACCCAAATGATTGTTATGTCGATGTTATTGCTGATACCGTTCTGGTTTCCGCTCCGAACGGTTCCCCTGAAAGCCGGCGACTGGCTGCGCGGTCTGGGAACCTTTGGATTCATGTGGGTAATGGCGCTCCTGCCGGCCGCCGTTTTATTCTCGGTGCGCGCCTCGATGACGGAGTCATATCGGGATATATTGCATCCAATGTTTGTCTGGACGATCCTCGCCGTCGCGGCCTACGTTTTGGCCGGGCGTCTGGCCCGACGTATGGGATTCTCGGATGCCTTCAGGTGGCTCAAGCTCTTAACGGTCGGGACGCTGTTGATCGGCTTTCAGTGTCTGGCCTTTTTTGTCGTATTGGCTCAGGGACTATCCTGGGCGATCCCTAAAGCGCAGGCCTATACTTTGGGGGGGATTCCGTGGGCAGTGGCTACGACGGCGATTCTCTGGTTTTTATTTCGCCGCGTCCAGGGCCGGGATCAGACACACCGAGTGTGGTTGTTGACAGGATTCGTCACGGAAGGCATCGCCTTGTTTATCGGTTTGACGATCTGGGCGATGTGGCCGGCGGGAGGTCTCTATAGCGCTGAGCACGGCTGGCGTCATGAAGCCGGCGGCTTTCTCTTTTCGGTGGCGATCATCGCCGTGGCGGTCATTATATTTTACGCGTTTCTTACCACGGAACGTCGTACGGTCAAGAATACTCTCAGTCCCGAAGAAAGAGATCAACTACCATGAAACGAATTCTATGGATGGGTGTTTTATTTTGCGGCGGATCGTCATTGATCGCGCAGGAACCGGCGGCTCAGGCAACGGGCAAAGAAGATTCTTACAATGCGTGCGTTACCTGTCATACGAATTTGCCCGGACGACTCAGCGAGGTCGTCGTGGAATGGAAACAGAGCATCCATTATAAAAACCAGGTCACTTGCGACGGCTGCCACGGCGGCGATCCGACGGTGACACGCGATCAGTTTAATTCCGAGGAGGAATTTACCAAAGGCTCACACCTGAAACGAGACACGGAATTTCAACTGCTGCCCCCTCCGGATCGAGAATTCATCAACAGTGCGCGGGGGCGCAGCGTCTCGTATTTCTGCGGCAAGTGTCATGCCACCATCAAGGAAAAACACCTGGGCTCTCCCCATGGCGATCTCGGGAATCCGACGTGTCTGTATTGCCA
>CAZNQT010000168.1:0-8999 GCA_964574885.1 uncultured Pirellulales bacterium | reverse complement strand
GGATAGACCGTCGCCGGTATGACTTGATCCACAGCCACGGCTTCAAAGTACGTTATGCCGCCGATCACATCTTTGAAGACCCATACTACATCCGTAGTGTCTCTTCCCAGCCATAACGTTCGGTCCGGTCGGGACCACTCGGGTACGGCGGTTTCCATGAGGGTGAGGCAGTTTACCCCCAGGAGTTTCTCCCTGGAGGCGGTTAGACGAAAATCGGCGTCGGCATATAATCCCTGGCCACGATAGATTCGGATATCGCCGGGAACCAGATGTAAAAAGGATATACCGCTGAGGTCGCTACTGTCCGGATAGAACGTGGGTTCTGCTTGGCCGTACCAACTGAGTCGCCATCCGCTTCGCTCGCGATAGGTAAAACCGGGATCATTGGGATCGTAGTAATTCGGATCCGTCGGATTGGCGCTGGTCGCTTCCAGGGAGAGCACCAGACCGACGGACTCATCATAATAGCTCCATCCCGTCGGCGGTTCGTTGGGTTCCGCGTGTTGCACGACGACCAGATTATCCCCATAGGCGTCCAGGCCCGGCAGGCTCCCGGTAAAGCTGATAATCCTCTGGGTCACGGCGTTCGAGCCCTGGCCTGTAGTAACGATATGATTTGGATCTGCCAGATTGTCCGGATTATAATTGCCGTGGATTAATCGGAATAGTAAATTGTCATCGGTAAATTGCTCGAAAGGAACAATATCCAGGGCATTGTTGGGATCCACGAGACGTTCTTCCTGCTGCGTTCCCTCGTTCCGGATGTACTGTAGAATCCAGAGATTCTGGTCGGTATCTTTAGCTAACAGCAGGCTGAAATTATCAATATCCGCCCCTTCGTCTGCGGTTTGCTGCCAGCGTAAGCCGTCAATTTCCAAATAGGTTTCCTGACTGAACTGATGGGTATATTGCAGCCCTTCGTAGCGGACCTGCCCCAGATAGGTCCGTTCGGAGTCTGGCTGAGCAGATAAAAACGGGGTCTGCGTGAAATCATAGCTGGTCTCGTCGAACGAGCGGATTTCTGATACGCGTTCGATAACCACCGGCTCGATCGGCAGATCTTGAAAGGCATCATCTACATTCTCGGTTGATACCGCGGCAATCGCATCGACCACGTCCAGGCCCCGAATCACGCGGCCAAAAACGGCATAGCCATCGTTTTCTCCCTCGCTGGTGGGATCCAAATGTGTATTATCCTGGAGATTAAAGAAGAACTGTGAAGTGGCGGTATCAAGATCGGTCTGCCGGGCCATGGAAATCGTGCCCCGTTCGTTGAGAAGCCCGTTATCAGATTCATTGATGATTGGTTCGTTGGGTTCATGGTAAAACAGCGGATTTTTCCACCACTCCGTATCGTTGGTGTTCGGATCATCGGCCAGATAGGTATAAAGGTTTGTGTCGAACGCCCCCGCCTGGATCACGAAATCTTCGATCACACGGTGGAAGATCAGACCATCGTAAAACCCATAATCGACGTAAAACAGGAAGTTTTCGACCGTGACGGGGGCGTCATCCGGATACAACTCGAGGAAGATATCTCCATAGTTGGTTTCCATCTTCACGTAGGTTGTTCCCGCCCAAACTGGAATTGGCAGAACCACGGCTCCTGCCATTACCCCAAGCGTCAGGCACAATAATTTCTTCTTCATGTGCTCTTTATCTGAAAATTGTATCTCTTTGTCAAGACGATCCTTAAAGAAAATTTAACGACAGGTGGGAATTGTCAGGAATGCGACTTATATACCCTACCCCCATAGAGGATCCCGGTTTGAGAGTCATCTCAGACAGGCTATTTGTCAGTCGAATGGTTAGATATTCTTACAGTTCATGAAAGCGACGGCTGAGGTTGTCAATGTTGTCGAGTCCCAGCCATAATTCGAGGAAGAGATTGTCCACGTCCTGACGGTGGTTGGGATCCGTGGGTAGATGGACCGGCCGCGAACGTGATACTTCCTGCAGGAATAAGCGGCTTATTTCCCCCGGCAGGTCCAGACTCTGAAGAGTTTCTTCGTTTAACAGGTCTTTCCGCACGGGTAAAGCGCCGCTGATCTGATACTGCAGACGTTGCGAATTCGCGGTAAGCAGCGCCCGTGCCAGTTCTTCTGTCGGTCGGGCATCTTCCTGACCAGGTAAGGCCACAGCCACGAAGGCACAGGTATAAATACCGTTGGCTTCACTGCCCGGCAGAACGGTGACGCCGAGGGCATCGCCTAATTTTTCCCGATAGGCGTTGTACATAGCGGAGCCGTCCAGGGCGAGTCCGCAACGTCCTTCGGCGAACAGGTTAATTTGATCGGCCTTGGCAAGGATGGGAGTGACATGGAGCGCATGTACCAGGTTGTGGATGAATCGAATCGTGGACTCGAAGGACTCCGTATGAGCCGCCACGCGTCCGTCTTCCTGATACAATTGACCGCCTCGGCTGACCATGAGAGAGGATATATGGGTAAATGTCGGTCGGAACTGAAAGCCGTATAGACCTCCATGCGTCAATCGCCGGGCGATATCCGCTAAGTGATCCCAATGCCAGTCCGCGGCGGGGATTTCGACCTGCACCTGGTCGATCAGATTCCGGTTGTAATAGAGAACTTGCGGATCAATCCCCAGCGGAACGGCGATAAAGTTGCTTTGATCGCGGCAAAGTGTATCGATATGATTCCATAATTGCGGCTCCCCGAGGATTTTTTCACCGATCGATTGGGAATGCGTGGTCTTCTGCCGGAAAAAGTTGATGTGTTCGGCTCCGCAGATTAAGACGTCGGCGCCGGTAGCCGGCTGCGTGACGATCTGGGCGACGGCGCCTGACTGGAGCAGATCCACTTGCTGGATCCGGCAGCGAGGCGGTAAAATATGCAGATCCCCCAGGCGACTAAATAAGTGAACTAAACGCGGGTGACTACATGCGATCCGCAAATACGGCGTCACGTCCCGTCGTATCGAGACAATAGCGCTGCGTCGCTCCCGTCGATTGATCAGACCGGATTGCTCGAGATGCGAAAGGGCGGTCCGCACCGTCGCGCGAGAGGCCTGAAACTGTCGGGCAATTTGTCTCTCCGAGGGGAGTTTATCGCCCGGTTTGAGCTTGCCGCTGCTTACCAGGTGACTTAAGCTTTCGGCGATTCGACGATGCAGGGGCGCCCGAACACCACCGCTTTGGGATTCGCTATTCTGGTTCATGGCATCCTCCTTCCTATAAAAACGATGCCAAATTCCATTGTTTCATCTATCGGGGAATATCATGCAGATACAATCTCGCTGAAGCCATTTATATTGCTTTATGAACTGTCCTCACAGCCTCCTATCACTCCAACCCAGCGCCGACATGAACCCCTGGTACTACCTCAATAGGTATTGTAGCAACTTTACTATACCAAATCAACCCTTAGCTTCGTGATTTCGGAGAAAAGTGAATCTTAATCAGAAATTTATTTTTACCTAATTTCTGGAAAAAAGTAGAAATCAGAAAAAGTTATAATTTTATAAGTCTCTATATAACAATCATATATGAAGGGCAAAGAATTTATGGCTTTCCCAACAGGGTGATGTTATCTATACTAAATGAAGAGGATGCAAAAATTAAATATGTAAAAATAGGAAATTTGTAGGGATTTGGGGAACTATATGCCTATTTACGAATTTCTCTGCGAGAAGTGTAATTATCGTTTTGAACGACTGGTTTCCAGCATGAGCAATAACTCTCCGCCGGCCTGCCCAAAGTGCCAGACGCCCACGAAACGCCTTCTCAGTGTATTCGCCGCCCATACCAAAGAAGCGACTCCCTGTGGCAGCAGTGCCGATGCCTGTCAAATGGCTCAGCAGGGCGGGTGCGAGGGTTGCTGTCCGATGACATCGTGAGAAACTTGCGTCAACGTTCCACATAGATATATTTCAGTGGATGAGTGTCGCGGGCGTTGGTATAGAGCCCTTTGACGTTAGGGCGGAATGCCAGGACGTCCACGCGATAAAAAAGCGGGAGAATGGGCATCTCTCGCTGGAGGAGCAGGTTTTCGGCCTGGGCTAAAATGTGCAGCCGCTCCTGTCGGTCCAGCGTAGTGGCCGCCTGCTCCATCAACGCTTCGTACTCCGGATTGTAAAAGCCCGAATCATTATTGCCGTTGTCCTTTCGCAGCAGGTCCAGAAACGTCGTGGGATCCATGTAATCGCCGTACCAACTGGCGCGGGCGATCAGGAACCGGTGGTTTTTCTTATCCTCGGCAAAAGTTTTTACTTCCTTGCCGCGCAACGTTACCTCGACGCCTAATTGCTTCCGCCACATTTCGGCGATCGCCTGAGCGGGGATATCATGATCTGCCCCGGTGTTATAGAGGATTTCTACGGGGCCGAGCCCTTTACCCTCAGGATACCCCGCTTCTGCCAACAAGTGCCGCGCCCGCTTCGGATCGTAACGGGGACCTTCGGGGCATGCATACCCGGGGATGCTGTGCGGCGGAACGATCTGATACGCAGGGGGATTGCCCAGTTTACGAACCTGAGTTACGATGGCTTCCTTATCCACCGCCAGGGCGAATGCCATTCGAACACGGGAATCCAGGAAAGGATTCGGCATACCGTTGACGGTCTTTTCCTTACAGTTAAAGTCATAATAATAACTGGCGAAAGATTGGCTCACGTGAATATCGTCGCGGATTCCCTGTTTCGCCTGCTCGATCAGGGTGGGAGTGAAATCGAGTGAACTCAAATAATCCAACCACTCCACTTCGCCACGTTCGTAACTCAGCCAGGCGGTGTTTTTTTCCGTGATGATCCGCACCATAATCGAGGCGGATCGAACGGTCTTTTGGTCCCAGTAATAGGGATTGCGACGCAGCAGCATGAAACGCTTAAATTGCCACTGCGTGAGATGAAACGGACCGTTGCTGACTAAACCCGGATAGCCGTTATGATGATATTCCGGTTTCGTCCACTGCGGATCATACGCCCACAGGGTTAAATCAGTGACCTTGGGTTCGTCAGTCACCCGGAGCATTTCGATGGATTCGTGCACCGGCATAAAGATTACCCAACCAAACAAATCCAGTATATAGGTAACCGGCCGGAGTAATTTCACCTGAAGATGATGAGCATCGAGGGCCTGGATTCCTACTTTGGCGAATTCCGCATCCATTTGTGCCCGATGTTTATGCCGAAATCTTTCGGCGACCTCCGACCAGTTCGACGGCTCGCTCGGGGGGGCGGGTATATTCAGAATTTCAAGAAAATTAGGGTCCTCTTCCAATACCTCCTCTAACTCTTTCTTCCCGTCTTGTACATCGCGCAGATGGGTTAGAACTCCTACGGCTTTATTACGCCAATCGTAATAGTCCTTGGCGCCCTGGATATAATCCAGCAGCAAAAACATGTAATCTTTGGCGACGCCGGGCTCGATGGCCCGCCGCCACCCGCGCAGGAAATCCGCCGCCGTCACCGGATCGCCGTTTGACCAGCGGGCGTCTTTGCGCAGCTCAAAGGTATAAACGCAGCCGTCAGTACTGATCCGGGGCGGTATATACGCCACGCCTTCCACCGGCTCCAGAGTTTTCGGGTTATAGGTGACCAATCCCTCCCATAATCCCATGGCCAAGTGATTCTCATCATGCCACGACATCTGCGCCGGGTCCAGGGTCTCAATGGAACCTGCAATTGCGTAGGTAAAATCCGCCTTCGGCAGCGGATGCTCAAACAGGAAGAATACCCCCAGGAAAATCATGATGACTAAAATCACAACTACGACGAATAGTCGTGTCATGTGGCTAAGTCCCCTCTAATTACCCGCTGATCAGATTCTTTTTGATATCCCGCAGCGTCCGGGCGCGATCGATCACTTCTGTGGGCGGATCGGATAATTTCATGGTGCTGGTAATCTGCCAGGCTTTGTCGGTGACTCCGCCTTGCCCTAACAGCATCTGCCAAGCCGTGTCCAGGGTAGTGGGATTGCCGGACTTGATGGCGTTGTAGAATCGGGAACCGGAGTTCTGGATTCTCCCGCGGCTCGCGGCCAGACTCATGATTTTTTTCTCCACCTCGATTAGCAGAGTCTCCAGGGCCTGCTGATTTTTCTCCTGCAGGAGATTCAAGGGGGTTTTTCCATCGAGGTATTGCGTGCCTTTGACATACCGATAAAAGGCGAGGGTATATAAATCAGCAACGCTTTGGAGCAATTTTTTACGCGTGGCTTCTTCGGCATAGATGGCATCGTTACCCACCACGGTCAATGCCTGCATAAGTATAATAACATCCGCAGATTCGTTAATGACCTGCCAGCGTTGATAGTGATCGATTCGCTTGGCGAGGCATTGTTCTAAAATGGTGACGCTGTCGCGACGGTCCAGAAGATCGGCGGCCAAGGCAATCTGGGCAATCACTCCCTCCGAATTGGTTTGCCCCAGGCATTTGTTGAGTCCCTGCAGGATCGGTTTGATAAATTTTGCATTATCTCTGCCGGTCTTGAGAGCGCTTTGGAGGTTCTCGCCGGCCAGACCTTTCGCGGCCCAATAGCGAATTTCTTCCGAAGGATCATCCAGCAAACGGATCAAATCATCAACCAGAATCAGGTTGTCACACGTTGCTATGATGATTGCCGTGGATAGGGCGATATGCCGACCGATTTTCTGCTGTAACGGATCCTGGCTTTGCAGCTTTTGCTGAGCCTGCTGTAACGCCTGGCCGCATACGCCTTTGACCGCTCGGGAATACCTGTCGGAATAGGACTTCTGGGTCGCGGTTACATTGGACATGCTCTGAGAACAATCTACCAGGTCCTTCGCCACCGCAGTTGCTTCGGGCAGGTCTTTAGCGAGTATCAAAGCATTAAATTGCTGATTCACGAATTCATCGAGTATAGTAAGCGAGGCATCCGTTAAAGTACTGCTGGCGCGCACTTTATCCACCTCCGCCTTCGTGGCGCCTTCCGCCGCCGGACCGGCCAGAATCCCTGGTACGAGTAGAAATCCCATTAGTGGCCCAAGCTTTCGGACCGAAACACGTTTGCTCATATAAGGCACTCCATGCTGGTTGTCTGGGCGGGTTGATACCCCTCAAACCAGGTTCGATATACATCAAATCCTTTTCTGTAGAATAATTTACGCCTCGAGCGCTGTCAAGCAGATTCCCGATTGACCCTTTTACGGATTTTATGATAGTATTTGGGATTCTCAGGTACTGAAACGGTATGATTTGAGTATGAAGGGATTGACCATTGGCGGAAATTGACGAAGTGCCGACGATTTTGGACGATTTGAGCGGAAGGATTCAAAAAATCCACCGATCCCTCGATATCCCTGCTAAAAAGTCCCGGTTGCAGGTTCTGGAGCAGCGGATGGGACAAGCCGGTTTTTGGGATAATACCGAGACGGCCCAGCAGACGGTCGAAGAGCTCAAGACCCTAAAGTCGCTGCTTGATCCGATTGAGCGAGCCTTGACTCAGAGTGAGGAGTTGAATCTGCTCTGGGAGATGGCCCAATCCGAGAATGATCAGCAGACCCGGCTGGAAGTGGCTCAGTCCCTGGATCGTTTTCGCAACGAAGTGGAGAAAGTGGAATTGGCCTCCCTGCTCAGCGGGCCTAATGATGCGGGCGACTGTTTTTTCAGCCTCCATGCCGGCGCCGGCGGGACCGAAAGCTGTGACTGGGCCAATATGCTCCTGCGGATGTACACCCGCTATTTCGACCGCAACGGGTATAAATACGAGGAAATCAGTCTCACACCCGGCGAGGAAGCCGGCATTCGCTCCGTCACGCTGCGAGTCAAGGGTTCGTACGCCTACGGTTATCTGTCCTGCGAAATGGGCGTGCATCGATTAGTGCGGATCAGCCCTTTTGATGCGAACAAGCGGCGGCACACCAGCTTCGCCGCCGTCGATATTTTGCCCGATCACGGCGAGCAGGCGGAGGTGGAAATCAATCCGACGGAAATTGAAATGGATTTTTACTGTAAGGCCAGCGGCGCCGGCGGCCAAAATGTCAATAAGGTTGCTACTGCGGTTCGCGTGCGTCACATTCCGACCGGGATCGTGGTCGATTGCGTTTCCGAACGCTCCCAGCATCAGAACCGCGCTTTGGCCCTGGCGATTTTGAAGGCTAAAATCGAGCGGCTGGAACAGCAAAAACGTGATGACGAGTTGGCCAAAATCTACGGTGAAAAGGGCGAAATTGCCTGGGGCAATCAGATTCGCTCTTACGTCCTGCAACCCTACCAGATGGTCAAAGACCACCGGACCGAGCATCAGGTCGGTAATCCCCAAAAGGTCCTCGACGGCGAGATCGACGACTTTATCGCCTCCTACCTCCGCCACCGCGCCGGAAAAAACCACTGATGCAACAGTTATTTCCGGTAATATTATCTATATTTATTCGTGTTTTCAGAGGATTCATCATTATATTCCGGAAAGCATACGTTATTTCACTTCGATCGCGACGCCTTCCGGATCGTTCGGCCAACGTAGAAGCATCGTTTCATCTTGTTGCTGTGATGTAATCGTTACCCGGTTTCCCTGACTGTCATGGCCTGTGATATTTGGTTTTTCGAGGCGCCCCAGGAAAATTCTCGCGACGCCCGGCGTCTGGGCCGGACCTTTGACCACGAATCGCAGGGTTTGGTTTCCTGGTTTCTCCTCCATTAGCCGATGCGTACAGTGCAACAGTTTTGGTTCATTTTCTTTATAGAACGGATTGACATCGCGATAGATACCGCTCTCACCGGCAGAGAGAAACACCCCTTGACGGATGGAAAGCTCCGGATCACATATATCCAGGTATCGTCCGGGGATGTGCAAAGGCTGCTGCCGGGAATGAGCGATCAGAAACGGACCGCGCCGCATACAGAAATAACCCGGACTGGAGAGTGTTTTACCTGTGGCCTGCTTTACAGCGGTTGCCAATAGGGGAGTATAGGTCTTCTGAGCCGTCTTTGGATCGGCAAATTTTCGCGGCGAAATCTCGTTTCGGAAAACATACCCTTGGCCCAGACGCCAGGATGTCGCGTTTTCAGATTTCCTTTCCAGA
>CAZNQT010000167.1:0-9046 GCA_964574885.1 uncultured Pirellulales bacterium | reverse complement strand
GTTAAGCACCACGAGCGTATCGGCCCAATCGTCAAACGATTCCCGTACCTTGATTTGATATCCTCCCTTATCGGTTTTGGTGATCACGATGGCAAACTCATTTTTCTCCTCCCATTCGTTCACGAATTCTCCCTTCCATTTTCCCGTGAGGTCGATGGTATTTTTCGCTGCCTTTTGGGCCTTTACGTTTTTACCGGCTTTAGCCCGGATGCGTTTATATTCCAGCGTACCCCAGGGCGACTCCGCCAGGGCGCCGTCGTCCTCGATCGCAAACATCTCGGACTTGAACGTCTTTTTGTCCACAATCGCGTGCGTGATCGCCATTTTCCGCACCTCGCCCTGAGCACTGGTGTACTCGTGCCGAACGACGGCTTTATCGCCCTCGACGGCCCAGGCGCCTTTGCTGTACCCGCCCCGGTTGTCTGCGCCGATCTGAACCACTTCTTCCTCCTGCGGTTTGAAAAAGATCATGCCCTGAGACGCATATTCGCCCATCTGAAAGTTGACGAGCACCAGATTTTTATCCAGGGCCCATTTGTATTGGATCATCAGTTTCTGGCCATCGTCCGTGGTCGCTTCCCATCTGCCGATCAGCCCATTGAAGCCGTATTCGGCGATGATGTCGCCCAGCTTGGTCGGCTGCGCCTGCGCCCATACACTCGTCATCGGGATCAACGCCCCAACAAGCAGTGCCAGGATCGCCAGGGATAAACCTTTTCTGCATTTTTGTACTGTGGTTGCGTGAGTCATTTCTCTAACCTCCATTCCTGTCTATACGTTCAACGTTACCTGAACACGGAATGTCAGGATACCCGATTTCCACTAAAAATGCTAATGAATCAATGTGTAAATTCGGAATTCAGGGAAATTTTCATCTGCTTTGCACATGACAACATTCTTGTAAATTATGGTAATACAAATACTTACGGAATTTTGCTTGCGATATTATGACATCATGTTATACTGAACCTATGGTCTGGAGATCGAATTAGGGCACGTGAAAGGAACATCTATTTTTGAATATTAAGACTTCCTAAACGAAAGGATGCGAAAATGAAAACGAAAAAGAAGGTACTATTCATAACGTTGTTGTTTGTCAATTTTATGTTTTTGACTGAGAATCACTCTTATGCGATTGGCATTACCGATGTCCAGGTGATTCCACCGAATCCTACGACGATGGATTCTATCTCAATTTATTCCTATGGTGGTCTCGCTTATAATGATGCTCCGTTTGACCACAGTGATTTATTTATTGATAAATATTCATTGCAGCTTGATATTCACTATGGATTCGGTTATTTGCCTTCTACAGGATTTTGGTCACATACTGAAATAGTTAGCACTCTTCCGGCTGGATTCTATGAGCTTACTGTAAACGCATATGAAAGAGAAATGCCGGTCGGTGATACATATGTTACTTCGTTTGAAGTAGTTCCGGAACCGATGAGTATTTTATTCCTTGGTTTCGGAATGTTAGGTTGCCGTAATAGAATAAGAAATAAAATAGTAGAAAACTAAAAACATAGATTGCATAATAATCGATCGCAAAAGGGGATTGTCATGCCAAATAAAAGGAAAGTCTCTGTATGTTTAATATTTTCTGCCGTTCTAATCTACCTCCACTTTTCTGATTTTACGTACGCGCAAATACCACAAAATGCGGCATACAAAGAAGGCGAACTGATTGTACGATTCACACCAAAAGCAAATGGATTGCAACGAACCCTTCAGGAAAAAGACGCTACTCTTTCTTTGTTTAACGGAGGAACCGTTAAGTATTCCTATAAATTAGTTCCCGGCTTGACGCTGGTTCAATTGCCAAATGAAGCCAAAGTAAAGGATAAAATAGATCTCTTTATAAATAGAACGGAAATTTTATACGTCGAACCGAATTATAAAATCTATCTTCATTCAATATTTCCCAATGATACTCACTTTAATTACCAATGGAATATGCATAATATCGGTCAAATTCATCCGAAAGATACAACAGAGGGAGGTGGCTTTATTTCCGGTACATTGGATGCGGATATCGACACAACGGAGGGTTGGAGTTTAGCGAGAAACAGTGACATCACCGTAGCGGTTCTCGATACAGGCGTCGATTATACTCATCCCGATCTGACCTCCAATGTGTGGCGAAACTATGACGAATGGTATGGAGAATCGAATGTTGATGATGACGGTCAAGGTTATAACGATGACATCTATGGTTATGATGCCATAATGTTTGGCAATGATTACGACCCCATCGATTATCGTTATCACGGTACACACTGTGCCGGCATTATTGGCGCACAGGGCGATAATATCGAAGGCGTAACCGGCGTATGTCAAAATGTATCCATCATGGCGATACAGATTATGCCCGCCGGTTCTGTTGAAACATTTGTATCTCAAGCTATATTAGGCATCGAATACTCTGTGGAAATGGGCGCAAAAGTATTGAGTAATTCCTGGGGATTTGATAATTATTCCAGCCTGGGACTAAAAAACGAAATCGAAGCAGCAGATGAACAGGGGGTTTTATTTATTGCTACAGCCGGAAATGATGGTGTGGATATAGATGATCAGCATCCTTATTACCCGGCTACTTACGATTGTAACAATATTATCACTGTCATGGCCACCGACCATAATGATGAAAGGTCAATATGGTCATATCCTTTTAGTTCAAATTGGGGTCAAACTTCAGTCGATTTAGCCGCGCCGGGAAGCGATATCCTAAGTACGTTTCCCTCTTACAGGACTTCGGCAATGCAGTATTTTTCAACCTATTACGAAACCATAGGCGGTACATCGATGGCCTGTCCGCACGTGGCGGCGGCCTGCGCCCTCGTCTGGGCCGCCAATCCCACCTTGACGCATCTTGAAGTCAAGCAGATCATTATGGACACCGTCGATCCGCTCGACTCTCTGACAAATCCAGATTTACTTTGCGTTACCGGCGGTCGTTTGAATCTGCAAAAGGCGCTCGACAAAGCCATGCCGCTGAAAATCAAACTCTATAACGATAGAGCGCCGACCGATTGCATGCAGGCCGATCCCAATATCTTTTACACTATCGCCTATGCCAATCCGGTTACCAATGAGAGCGATCCTAATTTTCTTGGCGACGTTACCAATTGCGCGATCATACATTATCTACCTGAAGGCGTCGATCCGAATTTCGTCATCGCTTCCGACGACGGCGTCTTCGACCCGAACGATAATACCGTCACCTGGGACATCGGCACTCTTTCACCGGGAGATTTGGACCTGGTAACTCTCACGGTTCGCATGGACGAATATTCCCATCCGCCCCTCGGCCGGATCTGGTCCAAGGCAATCATCTACAGCGACTCCGTAAATCCCATCGCCTCCGTCGATGTGGCGGACCTGCATCCTTTCCAATTAGCCGTTGACGACGGCGTCAGCGAAGTCTGCGTCGATGTTCACGGCCAGGTCCATTATACGATCGACTGGAAATACCTCTGGAACGACCCGAACGACCCCGACGCCTCGAAAACCATTCTCGATCCGCGTAAACTCCGCGATCCGGAGGAACCGAATATCCGCATTCATCCCGATCATCTCAAAATTATCGCCTATCTGCCGCCGGAACTCGGACCGGTCTATCCCGCCGGCAACGATCCGAATTGGGTGGTGGTCTGGGAATTCGATCCGAACTTCGCAGCCGGAGATCGCCAGGACTCGGTGGAACTCACCGCACCGGTTAACAATCTCGTCGTACCCGGCTCCACCCTGACGACGCGATTCAAGTTATTTTACACCATAGATACAGTTCAACGCTTTGCCATCCTCGACGTGAATACCGAAGTCTGCGAGTGTTCCGGAGCGAAAATTATCTATGTGGATGAAGACGCTGAAGGCGCCGAGGACGGCTCCTCCTGGGAAGACGCCTTTATTTATCTCGATGAAGCCTTAGCGTACGCCCGCGCCTGTGGCGATCAGATCTGGGTCGCCGAGGGAACCTATACCCCCGACGGCTTCTCCGATCCCAACGCTACCTTCAAACTCGTCCACAACGTAGCCGTCTATGGCGGTTTCCCCGCAGGCGGAGGCGACTGGAACGAACGCAATTGGCTCAATAACGAAACCATTCTCTCCGGCGATGTCGGCGGCGGCATCAAATCCGTCGTCACCGCCGAAAATATCGACTCGTCCGCTATCCTCGATGGCTTCACCATCAAAGACGGACTCGTCGAAGGAGTTCTCTGTACCAACGCCTCGCCCACCATTCGGCATAACCGCATTACAGCAAACGGCTGGGGTATCTATGGCCTCGGTGAAGAATCCGCCCCCGTCGTTAAAAACAACTGGATCTATCAAAACGAAGAAGACGGCGTCTATCTCGAAACCGGCAATGCTCAAACTCTTATCCGCAATAACACCATTGCCGACAATGCCGGCTATGGCATCTATGTCGAGGCCGGTGATTCCCCCGACGTCCGCAACTGCATCCTCTGGGGCCATCCTGATCCCAACGACGTTCATGGCTGCACCACCCACTATTGTATTGTCGATGAAAACGGTGATGACAATCCTGATTTCCTCTCCGGTGCCGAAAATTACCACATCGATTCGGATTCCCCCTGCATCGACGCCGGCGATCCCAACGCCGACTACTCTGATGAAACCGACATTGACGGCGATCCTCGCGTAATGGTAGCCGTCGTCGATATCGGTGCGGATGAACGTGACTGTATCAGCGAAAACGATCCTAACTATTCCCTCTGGGTTGAAAAGGGCAAGCCCGTCTGCTGGTGTTATGACTGTTTCAACTGCGGCGACACGAACGGCGATTGCGCGCTGACCTATTCCGGCGATGTAACAACGATTCAGAATGCGTGGCCGGCTTCCGGGTTCCCCTATAATCCCTGTGCCGATTTGAACAAAGACGGCGCCATTACCTTCAGCGGCGATCTCCAGATCCTCATCAATCATTGGCCCGCCAATCCCGTGCCTCCCTATCAACCGGGGTGTCTCGATTGCGGCGCATGCACCCCCATCGACGATTACTCGGAAGGAAAAAGTTCGTCTGGGTCGGACAAAGCCGAAAAGGAAAAAGAAGTGGAACGACTCCTGCTCTGGTTGATGACCGTCGAAAAGGAAAATCTAAAAGAAATCGAGCAGACCATTGGGCTAAAACGCTGGGAGGAATTTGTGCAGGCTGTCGCCGAAGCGGCCCTTCGCGAATAACCGCACCCTGTTCATCGACACCCGGAATTCTCAACCCGATGGTTTTTAGCGATTCAAGGTGATGGCCACGATGATCAGAATCGCTACGATCAACATCCCCGTCAGGATAATGACCGACAGTTTCCAGCCTAAATAACTGGGGGATTCCTGGGCGACGGCTTCCTGCTCGATCTCCGCGTGGGCCCGGCCCCGCTCCAGGTTCGCTAACACCGCCGCGTCGAATTTCTGATGCGCCTGCAAAGGCGGTTCCCCTTCCTGAATCGCCCGCAAATCCTCCAGCAGCACCGACACGCTGCTGTACCGATCCTCGCGCTTCTTGGCCATCATAATCTCGATGACCTCCGCCACCCCTACGCTCAAATTCGGATTGAGATGATCCGGCGGCACCAACGGGCACCTCAAATGATTATGCATCACCGCCGAAGGCGTCGTCGCCTCGAAAGGCACCTTACCCGACACCATGATATAGAAAGTCGCTCCCAGCGAATAGATATCCGCGCGATAGTCGATGTCCAGCTCACCGCGGATCTGCTCCGGAGAAATGTAATACGGCGTACCGTACGCCCGGCCGGCTTCCATCTGCGCCGCCGCCTCGTCTTCCGCCTCCCGCGCCAATCCCATATCCGCCAGCTTCGCCACGCCGTCCGAGGTGATCATAATATTTTTCGGTTTCACGTCCCGATGGATCAAGCCCCGCTCGTGAGCGTGCTGCAGGGACTCGGCGATCTGAATGATAATATCCAGGGCTACCGCTTCTGAATATACCTTCCCCTTGCTGATATCGTCATAGACCGTCCTGCCTTGCACATACTCCATCACAAAATAGTGATACCCGCTGGCCTGGCCCACGTCGATCGCCTGCACAATATTATTATGATTCAGCCGGGCCGCCGCGCGCCCTTCCTTGTAAAACCGCTCCACGTACTCCGGATTCTCGCTCAGACGTTTCGGCAGCACCTTGATCGCCACCTCGCGATCCAACGAGAGTTGTTTCGCCTTGAACACCGTCGCCATGGCGCCCGAGCCCAGCTTCTCCAGGATCTGATAGCCTGGAATCCGATGCGTCGGACGAGCTTCCTCGATCGTCTTGTTCATCCGTTCAATCTGGCTGGGAGTTACATAGCCCTTGGCCAACAGTGCATCGCTCAGACTGTGAGGCTTGTTCTGACGTGCCAGGTTCTTCATCACGTCAAGGCATTCCTGGATCTCGGTATCCGTGCAGAGATTCTTCTCCACCACCATCCGACCCAGAATGGAATCGACGTTCGTTTCTTTCGAAGCCTTGTGTTTATCTTCCGCCATAGGGTCTCATGAATCCGATCTGATAGGTTTCCACCGCTTTTCCGTTCATGAGGCGAAATTACTACTCCTTAACCTCGTCACTTTACACCGCTTGCACAGTTCCGTCAAGTATCATTTTATTATTCGCACCGATTCTCAGCACTAATACCGCCATAACACACCGCAGGCCCAAGATAAGCCGAATATTTTCCTTTTTTATGCAAATATCGTCTTAGGTCGTGGCATAGATGGCATTTGCTCGCATATCCGATGCGGGGTTGGTACCCCAGCTCTCGGGCGATCTCCAGCAGGCCCACCGGGCCCTGCTCCACCAATATCGAGATTATCGGATGTTTACGGTAATCGAACCGCCGCCATAACTCATCCAGACCTCCATTTCCGTCCGTGAGAACGTTGCCCACGATTAGTCCTACGCATGTCCCGCTGAACACATTGCCCGCCCCGTCCACGTGAACGTGTCGGGCGCCGAGCAGATTCCGGACGCAATTTTTGTCGGCAAAATGTTCATAAGTCCTTAAGGGAAAAAGGGTAGCCAAATTTTCCGCCGCCCGGCCCAGCAGCCGTTCCGGCCTCTGCGATAATGCTTGGCGAAACGCCTCGGCCCGCTCCCGCTCATTCATATCGCCCACCAGGACCGGATTAGCCACGAAATCCCGCCAGCGCACCTGCACGCCTTCCGGCCCCAGAATCTCCCGACCTATCGAAATTACAAAACAAACCCATTTTAGGGGTACGTATTCCTGATGGTACACGTCGGTGCTGATCTGCAATTTCTGCAAGCCCAGTTCCCGCAGTCGTTTCAGGCGTTTGCGGACGAGGGATTCCTGGTCGCACCAGTAGGCGTTGGTCTCGATTTTTTCGAGACCGGTGAGTCCTTGCTCACATGCGGCCTGTAAAATCTGTTCCAGCCTGTCGAAATTGCCGAACGGTTCACCCCCGGTCAGGTGGACCTTGGCCCGTTGACCGCCCAGCCGGTGGAGGGCCTGCCAGCATTCGAGGGCCAGATCGACGCTCATTTCCGTATCCGGGCTGCCCGCCTCCGGGCCGGAAAAGACATAGCAGCAGGCGCAGCGGCTCGGGCACCAGTAGGTCAGCATCAGACCGGCCGAGGTCCAGACCTTGAACTTCGGTTGGTCCCGGCTTACCTGCTGATTGTAAATGTTCTCCTGCCAATGGACGCCGTCGTTGGGCATGGTGCATTTCTCGCTCTCTTGGGAAAGTCTGTCTCTACCTTATTATATCAAACGTAAACCTAACTTTGCCACATTCGTTCCATGCCTATAGCTCGCAGAAATGTTGGCATGTTTGATATTCATACATGGCTAAGCTGCGCGTAGCCATGCCACCCTGTCAGTTTCGTTCGGGTCGATGGTACTGGTTATCGGACAATGATTTAAGAGTGTTTTTAGACTCGCAATGAACTAAAGAAAAACGTTTGAGTCGGTCGATAGATTTTTCGTTGCATGGTGTTTTTCACTACCGGCGTCGGAGGTCACGTCCGGTGGGGTACCGGATGGATTGGGAGTCAAAGCAGGAAGAAGTGTTACCCGGTGTTGTGGAGAACCTGTACAGCGTGCAGAAGCAGAATAGGAGCCCCTCATGAGCAAGGCTGAATTGATCGAAGCCATTCGCGAACTCAACTTTACCGCTTCGGTGGATTTTCTTTCACAGTTCACCCCGGAGCAGTTACAGCAATACCTCGAACATCTGTTAGAATTGAACATGTCGCAACTGACCGCCGTCACCCCGCCCAATCAGGTGAATTGAGAATTAGCGTGTAGCGGATAGCGGATAGGGGGAAGAAAAGTTTATGGTTTGCGGTTGATGGTAAGAATAATCCCCGCGGGTAAGCGGAGACAAGACACCCTTCTAAGGGCGAAGAATTTTTCAAACACGATGAGCAAGATCCGCTTTACTTAATTTATCCTTTTAAATTCCCTTACTTAATAAAAGATCAGTAATCTTAGGCGACCAAGAAGCACGATCCAGTGGAGTTCCTCCTCTACTATCATGTAAGGTAATATCTGCCCCGTGGCCGAGCAATAACTCAATAATCTCGGTAGGTGCATCATTGGGCTTTCCTCCTCTTTGCTGAGTGTAGTCAACAGATGCATCCACGGCCCAAAGCAACGGAGTAACACCTTTTGGATTCTGTGCATTAACATTCGCTCCTGCATCGATAAGGGCCTTGACGCTTTCAAATAGTTCATGCTCGACAGCTAACAAAAGAGGACTCATATCCCACTCATTAGGCATATCCGGGGAAGCTCCCAGAGAAACTAATCGCAATATTTTTTGTCGATTTTTATCCATAACTGCTATTTCCAACTTGTCCTGTAAGCTCAAATCCGTCATAATTTATTCCTTACCCTTATTTTTCCCGGCAATTACCACCCCCAAGCTCGCGGACTCGCGTGGCGGCGCCACTCAACACAGCCGAGGGCGGCTGTGCCACATTCGCCATCCACCTCGCAGAAACATGGCGGGCACGGCCCGCCCTACGAGGTTGCGAATTTATTTTGATGCGGGTTGGACGGCG
>CAZNQT010000166.1:0-9050 GCA_964574885.1 uncultured Pirellulales bacterium | reverse complement strand
GGCCTGACGCCAATTCGCAGATGGGGATTGCCCGAGGATATCGGCAAAGCCGTCGGCGCCATCGCCGAAGGGAAGCTGGATTTCTCCCCAGGACAGGTAATCAACGTGGACGGTGGATTTCATCTGCGTCATCTATAAGATCGGGATAAAATTGCATAAGGCAGATTATCATGATGCTAACTAAATGCGTGGAGACATTGGTACGCGATGGTTTTATCCTGGTATTCAATCAGGATAAGCTGGACGTGGTCAAGACCGCAGAAGCGCTTTTGCAGGCAGGAATTCACAACGTAGAAGTAACCTGCCGAATCCAAAAGCCTTTGGAAAAAATCAAACGTCTGCGAAAGGAACTGCCGGAGTTTGTCGTGGGCGCAGCGAGTCTGATTGACTGCCCGGGAACGCTCAAGGCATATAACGCAACGCACTGCGACGATCCGCTCCCGAGTGTTAAGGAAGCAGCGAACAGCGGAGCACGGTATCTCGTATCGGCGGCAAATTTCCGCGCTAAAAGCTATGAGAAATTCGCCGGCAAGCTGACCATGATCCCCGGCTGTGGAACCACTTCGGAAATCGTACAACAATTCGGCATGGGCGCAAATCTGTGTAAGATCTTCCCCGCCAAACAACTCGGCGGACCCGCGTTCGTCAAGGCGGTCGATCCGGCTATCCATAAACTCATCAGCCTGGTGCCGACGGGCGGTACGACCTCGGAAAATATTCCGGATTATATCGCCGCGGGGATTCTGGTTTTGGGCGGATCGTTCAGCATGATCGAAAAAGCCACCATGCAGCAGATCATCGACGAACAGAATTACAATCTATTAAGCGCAGAACTAAAGAAAGTCAAAGAGCAGATCGACACGCTGCGCACCCAGCGATGGCCCGATCTGGACTTTTCCCAGGCATCGCTGAAGAAAATCAGCCAACTAACCGGACGAAATTTCAATCTTTAATCCTTGGGTGGCATGCTCAAGTACTCTTGAGCTTTGTTTTCCTGATGGGCTCCTTGTAAAAAAACCGCCTGGCGATAACCGGGCGGTTTCCTAATGGCCGTGGCGCATCTTCCGGGCCATTAAAATGTACCGGCAATAATTCTATCCATCCGCTGGGCGATGTCCGTAAGTTTTTCTTCCGTACCGGCGCCCAACTCCCCCGTAAGATACCCATTATAGTTAATTTCATCAAGGGCTTTTCTGACTTCCGGCCAATTGACGTCGCCTTCCAATAGATTCTTCCACTGATACCCTTTACGTTGAAAGTCCTTCAAGTGAATTTTGACGATCCGTTTACCGAGCGTACGAATCCAGTCCTGGCTGAAACCATAGATGATCACGTTTCCTACGTCGAAGTAAGCGCGAACCCAGGGACTTTCAAATTCGTCGATATACCGGGCGAACTCCAGCGGACTCAGCAGGAATTTATTCCAGACGTTTTCGATGGCGATAATTACGCCGGTCTCTTTCGCGACGGGGATAAGTTTACGCACATACTCCTGCGAACGCTTATAGGCATCTGCATAACGGAAATTCTCCGTAACCTTGGTAGGAACCAGCAGGACCGCCGACGCGCCCATCGCCTGAGCGCAGCGCAGGGAATGGGCCATAGCGTCGATGCTTTTCTGAACCACGCTGGGCGTGGTGTCGGTAAACGGCGGCCACCACCCATGTAAAACACTGTGGATCGGCACCCCGGCTTCTCGGGCCAGCTTGGCCTGTTCCTTGGCGGCTTTCAGATCGCGCAAAGGCCGGGCCTCGATCCCCTCGAAGCCACAACGTTTGGCTACAAGAAATTTTTCTTTATCAGAAAGCTTATTCGGCAGCATACCGATGATTACGCCTTTGTGGAGTTTGCGTTCGACAGCCGCATCGGCCGTTGCCGCAAACTCATTCAGAATCCCGGGGGTTACCGCCGCGGCCGCAGATAGTTTTAAAAAATTACGACGTTTCAAATTTGGATATTTCACTGCTTAAACTCCTGCCTTGCAATTCGATACACTTACTTCAACATTTGTACCAGTATATCGCTGAAAATACTCTTTGTAAAGCCAAATATAACGACGAGAAAACGGAAAAGGCTCCGACATCTTGGCCCCGATGGCCATCCCCTCCTTTAGCGACATGGCCTTCGCCCTCATCGCCTTCTTCCTCGTTCCCACCCTCTACTGCCGGCGCAAAGAAAGAAATCGTCCGACAGTGACTCCTTCATTGTCCCGGCGGTCAGGGAATTTCAATGGGTGATGTAGTAACCCAATTGGCACATAACAAATACAAGTCGAGAATATTAACTATCCCGTTGCGATCCAAATCAGCATTACCGTCAAAATTATCCTCGCCCTGCTGAGTGAGCCAGACGCGGGTAAGATGGTTATAATCGAACATATCAATATTGTTGTCATTGTCGGCATTGCCTTCCCGGAGAGTGCTCATGTCCACAGAACCCGGCGAGGTAACCGATACGTTCGTTTTAAGGTTCGTTAACGTATGGGTGCTGGAGGCAGTGATGTCGTAAGTACCGTCCGGGACGCCGTTGGCGCGGCCCAGGGCTTGGCTGCCGAACTTGAAAGTGGCCAGAGTAAAATCATAAAGCGGCGGGTCGTTCAGAACGTCGGCGCCGGGACTGAAGAACTTTACGTTCAAGGGGATCTGCCAGCCCTGTGGATCGGGGCGGCCGTCTCCCTGTAATTCCACTGAAATATCCACGCCGGCGCGATAAAACTGATATGGCTTGACGAGGGGATAATCATCATCGGATGCCGAGCCGCTGATCGAATATGCCGTCTCGCCGACGCCGTCGCCGTCGGCGTCGCTGCCCGTATAGTCGGACCAATAGTTGCCGAGATAATTGAGATAGCTGCCCCCATCGTAAATGTAATTGATCGTAGTGGGCGACCTCCAGGTGCTGGTGGAAGTGTTGGTGTCCGCATTGGTATGGTTGTTGCTGAAATTATTACGGAAAATAGTATTGTTGTTGCTGTCATACATCAGGTGGATCCCATATCCGTTGCCCATAGCTGAATTGTAGCTTATCGTACTGGCAGTCGTATTGGATAGGTAAATGCCGTTTTCGAGGTTTTCATGGATTGTATTATCCGACACCGTGTTTTGCGTACAGGACGCCATACTCACGCCGCTGTTGTTGTTATGGGTAGTGATGTTCGCGGTGATGACGTTATTGTCGCTTGCGGAAAGAACGATACCGTCGTACCCATCGTAGGAACACGTATTGCCGGTGATTGTGTTATTGTCGGAAGACTCGATGGAGATGCCGTGCGCATAAAGACCGTTGCAAACGTTGTGATTAATCGTAATGCGGTCCGCCTGGAAGAGACGAATTCCGTTTTCTGTATCGCGACAAATATTGTGCCGGATGGTGTGATCGCTGGTATATTGGAAATAGATGCCGAATTTGCAGTAATGGTTGAGATCATATCCATAGCAGATGTTGTTTTCCACCGTACAATATTTTCTCTGGCTGCCGGATATGGTTAAGGCGCCCCCGAACTCTGAGGTGCCGCAGATTCCCAGTCCCCGAATCGTCACATAACTGGATTCGATGCGAATGACTGTAAGATTCGGATTGGTGCACCGAACGATGGTATCATTGGGATCGCCGGAATACGATTCGATGGTTAACTGTTTATTGACGAATATATTTTCCTCGTAGATTCCGGGTTCCATTTTGATCGTATGACCGTTTAGAGTATCGCTGTCGTCGATCGCCGCCTGAATGGTGGTGAATCCCTCGCCGGTATTAACGTTATAAATCGGCGTATAGGGCGGGTAGTTCGCGATGGTATCTATCAGAGGATAGCTGTCGTCATTGTCGCCGGTGATCCCATACGGAGTATCGCCGACGCCGTTTCCGTCGGCGTCGCTGCCGGCGTAATCGTTCCAGTAATTTCCGAGATAGCTGCTATACGGATTGCTTTGGTAAAAATATAAAATCTCCGTCGGCGTATTCCAGAGGGTCGTCGAACTCGTCGCGGTTACATTCCCGGCGGGATTACTGATATCGTTGAAATAGATCTGGTTGTTCTGGGCATTGGACAGGCTCAAACCCATGGTTGTGTTATTGGCAATGTTGCTATAGGTTAGGGAATTATCGTCGGAATCCACCAGCGAAACGCCCGCATGGTTACCGGTAATCGTACTTTCCTGAAACAGATTGCTGTCGCTGGAACTTTGCAGATGTATGCCGTCTCCGGTGTTTGAAGTAACCGTACTGAGATACGTCTTGTTGGAACTGGATTGCGAAAGCCAAAATCCGGCGCCGCCGTTGGCATGACTCGTGTTCATCCAAAACTCGTTTTCGTCCGCTTGGTCCAGGCTGAAACCATGAGCATCATTGCTCGAGCAATCATTCTCCGTCAAGGAGTTGCTGTTACTGGCGGAGGTTAAGCAGATGCCGTCCTCAGTGTTATCCAGGCAGTGATTATAAGATATATCGTTCACCATAGATGCCGAAAGGTAAATACCGTACTGGTTCGTGGAACAGGTATTCAAATCCAGATAATTCTCTTCCGCGCTATCCAGATAAATTCCGGCGTAGGTATTGCTCGAACAGTTGGTATCCGAAATTTGATTGAAATAGGCGCCGTCCAGAAATACCCCATAATAGTTGCCCGTCACGGTGTTATTGTACACTTCGCAGGAGTCCACATTGGTCAGATAGACGCCGGCCTTGCCTGTCCCGGCGGCCCCGGTGATCGTAAAACCGGATAGATAGACTTCATATCCCGTGATCTCAAATACATGATCGTTCGAATTGGCTGCCTGGACCGTCACCTCGTCCCCGTAATTCGCCTCGATGGTCAAGAATTCCAACATTGGCACTTTTACATTTTCCTGATAATCCGGGGTGGTTCCGTTATCATGAACGATAATCGTATCTTCGTAATCGGCTTCATCCACCGCTGCTTGAATCGTGGAGTAGGCCTGACCGGGACCGACATGCAGTTCCGTTTGCGCTCCTGTCTCCCGACTTCCTGCCAGAAAAATGAATACGAAAATCACTAAGCCCACTACCCATAAAACGACTCGGTGAGATTGGAATTTCCCCATTTTTTCTTCTCCTTCATTGCATAAAAATTGGTATATCGGCTCAAATACTACCTATTGTATCTCTCCACAACGTTCCTGGTGTTGGAGATATGTCATATATGCAACTCTTTGATTGGCTTTATCATAAACGATTTATCCCTTCTCTGCAACCCCTGATTTTCCTCAAATCGATGGTTTTGCAGGCGATTAAGACAGATAACTTTCGTTGTGAAAATGGGTTAGAAATCTGCCGATATTATCTGAGAGCGCCCAGAGAAAGGTTGTTATTGGGCCGATTGTGTGCTACAATATTAGTAGATATAAGAGAAAGGGGAAACTTACCGCTTGGTGCACGGGGGGCATGGACCGCCGGATAGGTATAACGGTATTAGCAAACCTGAACAGCAAACCTGGTTATATTTAGACGATACAACCGCATGGACCAAAAGCCTCAAAAAACACGGATTCACAACAATAGCCACATTGAAGGTCGGTTCGATTCCAGCATTGCCTGGGTGGTATCCATGGCCCTTCATTGCGGTGCTTTAGTGGTCCTGATGCTTTTTACCCGTCCGGCTTTGCAGCAGGGCGGTCCCGGTCAGGGCGAGGTGGGCATCTATCTGGGGGAAAAAGGCATGTTATATGATGCCGGCGCATCAGACTTCAAACCGATACAACCAGACGATGTCCAATTGAGTGTGCCGCCGCCCGCCGCCGATTCGATCGAGATCCCCGAAATTTCCGACTTAAATCTCAACCCCCAGGCCTTGGAACCGGATTTGGACGCCCTGATCGGCATCGACGCCCCGGCGAATGCCGACGGAGATTCGCTGAATGACCGCTGGAATGGCTACCTCGCCGGCAGCGGCGCCGCCAAAGGCGGTACTACCAGTTTTTTTGGCCTTAGGGCCCGAGGCTCCAAATTCATCTATGTCGTCGATTGCTCCGGAAGTATGAACGGCAGAAAACTATTGGCAGCCAAGGCGGAATTGTATCGCTCCGTCAATGCCTATAAGGCCGGCATGCAGTTTTATATCATTTTTTACAATTCCACCCCCATTGCGATGCCTGGCGGCAAGTTGGTCTCGGCCTCCGACGCCAATAAACGTAAGGCCTTCAACTGGGTTGAGCACATTTCCGCCGGCGGAGGTACCAATCCCGCCCCGGCAATCCTGGCCGCACTCGATTTGAAACCCGATGCGATTTGGCTTCTCTCCGATGGCTTGTTCTCCCCCCAGGTCTGCGACGTCATCCAGCAAGCCAATGCCGAAAGCCGCATTCAGATTCACACCATCGCCTTTTACGATAACCACGGAGAAGCCCAACTCCTGCGTATTGCCCAGGACAACCGGGGGAAATACCGATTTGTACAGGACGCCTCCACCAGACGACGGAGGTGATAAACCGAATACAAATGATCATGCCGGTGGCATAAAGGCAATTTGCATGTCTTGAACGGAAGGAATCCATCATGCGAAAAAAGACTCCTCTCCTGCAAACCAGGTCCATTTTCCTGTTACTCCTTTTGAACCTGTTCTTCTGGACGTCATGCACCGCGGCGCAGATACCTTTCGCCGATTCTTCCCTGCTGGCTGAGACGGAAAACATTTCGCTTTGGCATACCGTTACCGCCGGCGGCCCGATTGGTTACCTGATTATGTTTATGTCCCTGGTCGCCGTCTCGTTCATTATTGAACATTTTATTACCATCCGTCGCGACCGTCTGATCCCGGCTCCATTGATACACGATCTGGACCAACTGCTGCAGACCCGGCAATACGAACAGGCCCGGCAGTTGTGTACCGAAAACCGTTCCTATTTGGCGTCTGTTGTCGGCGCCGGCCTATCTCAGATTGGATCCATGTTTGGCTTTTTTGATATGCAGAACTCCATGCAGGAAACCAGCGAACGTGAAATCTCCCGCCTCAACCGAAAATTGGAGTATTTAGCCTTTATCGCCTCCAGCGCCCCGATGTTGGGACTGCTCGGCACCGTCATCGGCATGATCGAAGCCTTCAATAAAATCGCCGAGACCGAAGGCGCCGCCAGACCCTACCAGTTAGCCGGAGGCATCTCCGTAGCCCTCGTGACCACCTGCCTCGGTCTCATCGTAGCCATACCCACCATGTTCTTCGTCTCCTTCTTCCGCACCCGCATTGAAGGATATGTCTCCGAGACCGAAATCGTCGTCGAAAAACTCATGGGCCGCTTCCGACAAGAACGAACAACCTAAACGGAATGACGTATGACGAAATCCGAACGAAGAGTCAATAACGAATAACGAAACCCGAAATCCGAAGCACTCAATCCTAAACAATATCGAATTACCAAAATTAAAATGATCCAAACAATGTTTCGAGAATTTGAACCTTTACATTTTGAAATTGTTTCGGATTTCGATATTAGGATTTAGGATTTTTATACAATTATGCGCTTACGAAAACGAATCCAATTACATAATTACCAAATTGGCATCGCGCCGCTGATCGACGTCGTCTTTTTACTCATCATTTTCTTTATGGTTGTTTCCCAGTTTACGCAGATCAATATCGAAGCGCTGGAGCTGCCGCCCGCCGACCAGGGGGAGCCACCGTCGGATCCGCTGGCCAAACAGATCATCCTCAACGTCCAACGGGACGGACGCATTCGCATTGCCGGCGAGGATTACACCGTCGATTCCTTTGAAAATCTGCTGCGGTTGAAATTGCAGCAGTTCCCCCCCGAAGATCTACGGATTCGGATTCGTGCGGATCGAAAGACTCCCTGGCGCCTGGTTCGACCTCTGCTCGAAGCCTGCGCCCGAAACGCGATCAGCCGCATCAACTATGCCGTCACCGAGGACGCCAACTAACTTATTCAGAGAATACTCTTATGCGCTTAACCCGACATACATTTCGCACCACGCAACCCGGTTTGAATATGGGCGCCATGATCGACGTCGTCTTCCTGTTGCTCATCTTCTTTATGTGCACTACCTCCTTTCGGCCCCCGGAAGAAATCCTCTCGGCGGACCTGCCCCAGGTCAGCAGCGAGGCGGCTCGCCGGCAGGATTCCTCGCCTACCCGTATTCAACTTTCCGGCGATGCCGACCGCCTGACCATTACCTGTGACGGTAAACTTTGCGAAACCTTTGATATCTTACTTCTGGAGCTGAAAAAAGTTAGGGCCATCGACGATGTCCCCGTGATTATCGCCGGGCAGCCGGAGGTGCCTTTTGAGTTTATGGTCAAGGCTCGCGATAAATGCAAAGCCGCCGGGTTAACCCGGGTGACGTTTTCCGCTCAGCCTGAGGTATGATTGTGAACCTTGCTTTGCCTCACTTCGATACCCTACAGAGACGCAACTGTCGCTCAAAGCGGGAAAAGCGTGCCACGGCTGTTTCAGCCGTGCCGATCTCCTGCCGACCTTATCTGGAAAAACTGTCGGGTGGCATGCCTACGCACAGCTTAGGCATGCTTGTATCCATACTATCGGCACTCGTCTGGTGGTATCTCTCGCCGACAACCACCGCCCTCGCCGCCGATCCCGTCGAAATGAAAATCGACGCCCTGGCCGCGGAGGCACTGAACGCACCTACCGTTGATGCGGCACAGAAAAAAATCACCGAAGCCGAACAATTATTGAAAAATAACCAAACCAAGGTGAAAAAGATCACCTACCGGTTCCTCCTGTCCAATCTCGCTCTGACCAACGGGCGAATCAAGGCCGCCGCCTGGCAACTCCAAAAGAACGACGAAAAACTCCGCAAACAAGCCCAACAAATCCTGACTCGCGCCCTCCCGGAACAGGAAACCCTTAAAATAGATGCGAAAAAGGCCGCCGAGGAGTTGGAACGAAAACTCGGCGCCAAGGCTGAAGAAGACCCTTGGCTCCAGAAGCTCTGGGCCTATGGCACCCGTCTCGATTACAACATCGCCTGGACGCAGTACAGCCTGGCCATTGTTTCCCCGGAGGAAAACGCCCGGCTGAAACTCCTGAAAAATGCCTTTGATGGATTCCGGACCTTTACTC
>CAZNQT010000165.1:0-9066 GCA_964574885.1 uncultured Pirellulales bacterium | reverse complement strand
GTCAAACTCACCCGTGTCTTGTTGGATCGAATTCGCAAGATCCGCCTTGCCGTACGTGGAGAAAACAAAATGAATAGTATCAGCATCTCCTGTTCCGTGGGTATGCTCTTCTGTGCCGAGGGATCAAAGCCCGGAAACAGCACCCGCGTCCTCGAAGTGGCCGATGAGCAGATGTACCAGGTTAAAAAACACGGGAAAAACAATATGCGCTATCAAATCATTCCCCCCGACCAGGCCGATCCCGCTCCCGCCCATGTTACCGACGAAGTCTCGCAATCAACCGAGCAAGGAATCTAAATCCCCCAAATGCTTCTACTTTATCTTCCGGAGGGTGTATTCCCTTATCCATTTCTCATGGTCTATTTTACATTTTCCACGACGGATGGCAGCCAACGAGTCCGCGAGGTGGAGGGTGAATGTGGCACAACCGCCCTCGGCTGTGTTGGGTGGCATTGCCATGCGAATCTTCGAGCTTGCCGGTGGTGGTCGCCGAGTGATATCCTGACCCCGGGGACGGAAAATCTCTTATAAACTGCAAATAATGCTCCTTGTAAGGGCAGAAAACGCGTTTTGACTCCTTTTCACCCTTTGCCCGGATTTTAGAGTTTATGTCTCCTTTTTCATCATCAGGTGCATATATATATTATTTTCTCATTTATTTCCCTTTACCTTGACGCGAATACCGATATAATATAGGCGAAGAACTAAGTTGGTTCGACGAACAGAGAAATAAGATTTGTGTCAGTATTTCTGCCCTTTCAAAATTTCTAATTCGCCCCACCATCTTTAACGGGCTGAACGTTCAGTCACTTTTGGGATAACCCGGAAAGTAAACTATGGGTTATGAGATACTCGGACAGGAGATTTTGTTATGGGTAAGAAATTGTATGTAGGGAATATGAGCTACGATGTAGATGGCTCCGACCTGGAACAGATGTTCGGTGAACATGGCACGGTCCAGAGCGCTCAGGTCATCAGCGATCGCAGCACCGGTCGCAGTAAGGGATTCGGCTTTGTCGAGATGAGCAGTGATGAGGAAGCCGATGCCGCGATGGCGGCCCTGGACGGCAAAGATTGTGGCGGTCGAGCCCTCAAGGTGAATGAGGCGCGCGCCCGCAACGAAGAAAGCGGTTCTCGCGATTCGAGACGAAGCAACCGATACTAATCCGATCCGCCGGAAACAGGAAGACGAACCATCCGGAAACCGAGACCTGTATTGAACCAAAGCAAAGGGCTCGGCTTCCGAACAGTCAGTAACAATTCGTTTTATCCAACCGACTATACGAAAGGGATAAACCATGACTCAGGCCAAGCAAGGGGATACGGTTAAAGTACACTACCTGGGTAAATTTGACGACGGCAAGATATTTTATGATTCCGGTGACGGCGATCCCTTACAGTTTACCATCGGCGAAGGGCAGAGCATCCCCGGATTTGAGCAGGCTGTGCTTGGCATGAATCCCGGAGAAGCGAAAACCTTTCGCATCGAGTCGAAGGAAGCCTATGGCCCCCGTTATGATCAATTGGTAATGAAGATCGACCGTAAAACGCTGCCGCCGGAGATAAAACCGAAGGTGGGCGATCGATTACAGTTGCATCGAGAAGACGGACACGCGGTGGCCGTGACCGTGACGGACATCTCCGATGCCAGCGTGACGATTGATGCAAATCATCCCCTGGCCGGCGAAGACCTTACCTTCGACCTTCAGTTGATTGAAATTGACTAGCCGACGTATTTTTGCTAAGGAACAAATAAAAATGAACATACTTCTTGTGTACCCTAAATACCCGGAAACCTACTGGAGTTTTAAGTATGCCTTGAAATTCATTTCCAAGAAGGCGGTCTTTCCTCCTTTGGGATTATTAACCGTCGCCTCCCTCCTTCCGGACGAGTGGAACAAGAAGCTGGTGGACCTGAACGTCGCCGACTTGAAACAGGAAGATATTGCTTGGGCGGATATGGTTTTCATCAGTGCCATGATTGTACAAACGGACAGCGCCCGAATGATTATCCGCCGCTGTAAAGCCTTGGGCAAACCCGTGGTGGCGGGCGGACCGGCAGCGACCTCCGGGCACGAAAAACTGGCCGGGGTCGATCATTTTGTGCTCAATGAGGCGGAAATCACCTTGCCCCGGTTCCTGGCCGATTGGGAAAAGGGCGCCCCCAAAGCGATCTACAAATCTGACGATCGGCCCGATATTACCCGAACGCCTCTGCCCCTCTGGTCGCTGATCAATATGAAAGACTACGCCACGATGCCGATACAATATTCCCGGGGGTGCCCGTTTAATTGTGAATTTTGTGATATTATTGTGATGTATGGCCGAACGCCCCGCACGAAAACTCCCGAACAGATGATACGGGAAATGCAGGCCCTGCGCGAAGCGGGATGGAAAGGGGATGTATTTATTGTCGATGACAATTTCATCGGCAACAAATCCCGCGTTAAAAAAATGCTCCCCGTTCTAAGCCATTGGCAAAAACAACATAAGTACCCCTTCACGTTTACCACCGAAGCCAGCACCGATCTCGCCCAGGATGAGGAATTAATGCAGTTAATGAGTGCGGCGAATTTTCAAAAGGTATTTGTGGGAATCGAAACGCCCAATATTGACAGCTTAAAGGAATGCGGAAAATACCAGAACACCTCTCAATGTCTGGAAGAAGCTGTGAAAGGGATCCAACAAAACGGTATGCAGGTCATGGGAGGATTTATCATCGGCTTCGATAATGATACGGACGGGATCTTCGAAGCCCAGATTAAATTTATTCAGAAGGTGGGGATTGTCACGGCGATGGTCGGCTTGTTGAATGCCCTGCCGCAAACCCGACTGTGGCATCGGCTCAAAGCCGAAGGTCGAATTTTACACAACACCACCGGAGAAAATACGGATGCCAGTTTGAACTTCGTCCCCATTATGGCCAAGGAAAAACTACTGGCCGGCTACCAAAAAGTCGTCTCTACCATTTATTCCCACCGACAGTACTATGATAGAATAAACACCTTTATCCGTCATTACAAACCCCGGGCGAAAAGTAGAATTTCATTTTGCGATTTGAAAGCCGCGATCCGAAGCGTGTGGCATATAGGCGTTCTCTCACGGGCCCGATTTTACTATTGGAGACTCATACTCAAGACCTCCTTACGAAAAATCAAGGCTTTGCCCATCGCTGTCGAATTGGCCATCTGCGGTCTTCATTTCGAACGAGTGAGCGCCCGTGTTTCCAGGGGATAATGTACTCCGAATCCGCTTTACCTGTGTCGCAGACCTGTTATTTTATTTGATAACTTTTGCGAGCCTCGCCAAGCCACCTGCTATACCGATTGCTGCACGAGCCATCCGTTCATAATCCAGTGTATCAGGGATATCGGTCGGTGTATGATAGTGAGGATTACGAAGGAAACTCGTATCCGTGAGCATTAGGGCGGGATATCCCTGATCCCAGAATGAACTATTATCTGAGAGCCGGATTTCATTAATCTTCTCCGGCAGCGAAATGGAAAATAGCGGTAAGTGAGTCGCCTTTTTAAATCCGCGACGGAACTTGCGCATGAGCCGCCAGGAGCAAAGATTCCCTACCGAAGCAAGAAAATCGCCGCGTCGAGGTAATACCCAACGCAGAAAACGGGGGATCCCAACTGGTACGGCTTGGCTCTTTGCCTCGGTAGCGTAATAACCAACCATCTCGAGGGCAAGCATGCCGACAATCTCCTCGTTACGCTTGCGGCACTGTCGAGCATATATCTGGCTTCCCATCGTGTCGGTATAAAAGTGAGGCGGCTCCTCACAGGTAAACGCTACAAAACGTAAAGTCCTTTGGAATATGTATCTCCCCAAAAGTCTTGCTACTTCGATTAACACCGCGACTGCCGAGGCGTTATCGTCGGCGCCGGGAGTCTCGGCAACCGTGTCGTAATGTGCACCGAGAATGACAATTTCCTGGGGATAGTCTGTACCGCTTCTTTCTACAACAAGGTTCGTTACCTCATGGTGGTAAACCTGGTAGGTTTGACGCTCTATTGTATCGTCGAGGGAAGCAAATTCATTTTCAATATAAGCGGCGGCGGCTTCCAGAGAACTCGGCCTCCCGAGATGCCGCGGACCGATTAAGCCGGCCAACCGTTCCACATGCAGATGCAAACGTTCTGACAGTTGTTGCTCATCGCTGTTCTTTTGAGGGAAAATCATATAATGTTTTCGAGATTCGGGGCACTTGCATTGTATTATATATAGTATGATTATGATGAAATATGGTCCTTAAGAATTTCGTAAAGCCATTCACGCTCCGGTTCCGTAAGTCCGTTACCTATTTCAATTCGTTGGGATTGGTAATCAAATGAAAGGCGCTGATATTCCAGAATACGCTCTAACCGCAGGTTTTGAATATCAGGGCCGTAGATGAGTCCGTATTTTTTTCCGCTTTTGACGATAGTACTGGTTTCGGTGCCGTTACCTCGGATGAATATGTTTTTCCGATTTGATCCTTGCTCAAAACAAATGGAGCGGTTAGACATTAGAGTCAGTTTGGTGGGTTTGGATGGGCCGAATATTTTAATAACAGCATGGAGGGCGAAAGTCCCTACGACAGTCCAACCACACAACCAAAACAACAAAAACAGATTCCATTCCCCTTTTTGCCAACCCTCGATAATAGTTGTAAGGGCGAAATATTCGCCACACGCCCATCCACCGAGCCAAAACAGAACAAATAATCCACCACCTATTTCCGATCGAGTTCGACGTTCTTTATCAAACCAGGAAATTTGTGTACCTTGGATCGTTGGTTCAATTTTAAATCGACTTCCCTCGGGAGCTTCCATAAAGACAACATTATAATAACAAAAATAGGAATTACAACAAAAATGCAGAAGGGATTTCAATCGCGGAGAATCGCACTATTATATATCGGTAATTTGCTTACAGGATTCTAAGTTGTATGAGCCGACGCGCGTGCGCTCCAGTTCTTCCAGGTAGGCCCCGGTATGAAGTTTCTCTCCGATATCACGGGCCAGGGCGCGGATATACGTTCCCGAACTCGTCACGGTGCGTATTGTCAGAGTTGGCCATGTATAGGCCAGAATTTCCAGTTCATGGATAAACACGGTCCGTGCCGACATCTCAACCTCTTCACCGCTGCGAACCCGTTTATAGGCCGGCCGGCCGGATATCTTGATCGCTGAATACCGCGGCGGCACTTGCGTAATCTCGCCTTGAAAGGATGCCAGAACCGTTTCGATTTCCTGCCGACTGGGGATTTGACTCACCTGAACTTCTTCTTTTTCCCCTTCGACGTCGTCGGTAGTACTGTTCCAGCCCAGCTTTATTTTCGCCCTATATTCTTTTTCCCGTTTTACGAACCGCCCCAGTTGACGCGTCGCCTCTCGACCCACGCCCACGACCAGTACGCCCTGAGCAAACGGATCTAGCGTCCCGGCGTGCCCCACCTTCTTAATCCCGGTCCGCCGACGTATCGCGTCGATCACATCATGCGACGTCATCCCCGCCGGTTTATACACCGCCACGATCTTACCATGAAGTGGAGATTCATCAGCGCCTGACATAATTACTCCTCATTTACACTCCCTCGAAAGAAAAACGTTTGACCAGAAAGGCAAATGAGCCCAACCGGGGGACTCTTTGGCTCTCTGGAATCCCGTGCGATTTTTTTCTCAGTTGTAAGGTATTGTTGTTTATAATGTTATGACTGTTGCGTTTCAAGTTTAAATGCGCCATTTGAACTAATGGGGGCAAATTGCGTCTTTACTCAGTGATACGGGAATAACTTCGAAGGACATATATGGAATTTGAGAAACAAGTGGAAAAAATAGTGCATCGATGCCGGGACGGCGAGAGAGCCGCTTTTGAAGAGTTGTTCGAAATATACCAGCCTCGACTGAAATATTATGTCAGGCGTTTGGACGGTAACGGCGCCAACATGGATGATCTCCTCCAGGACATCTGGCTCACTGTTTTTAAGAAAATACATAGGCTGAAAGAGGTCCAATCCTTCGGTGTCTGGTTATACCGTATTGCTCGAAATAGGGTTTATGATGGATTCAGGCACAAAGACAGGTTGGTTATGCTGTCGGAAGATGATGAAGTTCCCGTATCCGGAAGCGCCGAGCCAACTTTGGATGCCAATAACGCGGAGAAGGTACACCGGGCATTGAAAAAACTCAAACCGCATCACAGAGAAGTGTTAACACTATGCTTCCTTGAGCAGATGTCTTACCAATCGATAGCGGAGGTTGTTGGTTGCAGTATTGGGACTGTCCGATCGCGCATATTTTACGCCAAGCAATATCTTCGGGAAGAAATGGAGTGTCAAAATGAATAATCACAGGAAACTATGGGAAGGATTGTTAAATGCAGACGGCATTGATCCTGCGGGCGCCACTGAATCGGAACGTATGGCGTTGGGAAACATGCTGGAGGAACAATCAAAATCGAAACCATCGAAACCAGGCTCTGGGTCTGGGATGTGGAGAACTATCATGAAAAGCAAAATCACAAAGTATGCCGCCGCAGCGGCTATAATAATCGTTGCGTTGGGGAGTATAAATTTTTGGACCCACGACTCCGGCAAGGGAGATTGGTGGCTCGGATCTCCGGCGGCATGGGGCCGGGAGATTACCGCAGCGATGGAGTCGATTGAAGGTGTTTCGTGCCGCGAACAAATTTTTACTGTCGCCAAAGACGGCACAAAGCATTTATCGAGTACCTGGAATGTACTTTATTTCTCTAATGATAGCTATCGCAGGGATATTTATGACGGAGATACATTACGTGAGATTCAATGGTATGTCCCGGATGGCGATACCATGCTGCAACATAGCATCCGTTTTGATTTAAAATCATATTTTGTCCATCGGCATCAAGGAAGCTTTGGCAATCGAGACCCGAGGGAGAGACTGCGTTTTTATGTAAAATTCTTAGACAGTGCGGAACAGCTCTTGGGAACCAGGGAAATCGAAAACGCCAAATGCGTTGGTTTTGCAATTAAAGCCAGTCAATATGGGAACAATCCTGAGAATTGGGTGGATCAAATCTGGTTTGATGTGCAGACTAAACTTCCTGTTGTGATTGAACGACGCGGCAGGCCGGTTACCGATCACCCTAAAATGACTTTTACCACGATACAGGAAGAATTTAACTATAATGATGAACTTCCCGGAGATACCTTTGTACCTTATATTCCAGATGGATTTATCTTCGGACATCCTGATGAGATTACTTCTAAGGGAAACCCGAAAAACTAAAGAAAATATGGAACTTTGTTCTGATAAAACTGGGCCGGGCTGAGATTGCACGGCCTTTTTCTTTGAGGCAACCCTCACATAGCAACAGGAATCAACTCGAACAAAAATCGTAAGGATTCTCATCACGGACAACGGATGGGCGAGAGGGATTTGGTGTGCGACTGTTATTTTTGACCATACAGGCTGAGCACCGAAAGTTTAAATCAGGTTGTCATTTGAAACCTGAAATAGGTTGTCGTTCCTTAGTGTTTATTTTCTTTCGGGGGTTTTTTCGAAGAGCTTCGATCTTGGCGAACCAGTTCCTTTTTCAGTTGGTAGAGTGTTTCGAATGCCGGTTTCGGAACCGTCTCTTTGGTACAAAGCCCGCCGTTTTGTAGTACCCGATCGTCCCGGTCGATCAAGTCCTGCCAGGTTATCGTCTCGACGAACGGTTTGCTCAGGGCCACTCGATACGCATTTTCCAGCCATTCCGCCTGCAGCGCTTCGGTCCACGTTCCATGCCAACTGCCCGCCTCGCCGATCTTACCGGAATTGTCACGCGGATCCGGTTTGCTCGGCACCTGGACCCCGGAGATATGCAGCGATTTGCCAAATACCCCGAACCGATCCATCAGCGTGGACAACTCCAGCAAATCCCGCATCTGCATACCGCCCGCGCCGCGGCCAAACCGAAGTCGCAGACCGAATCCGTCAAAGGGGACCCCGCTCTGGCAAATCATATCCGCATAGATCATCGGCGGGATGGTCCGTTGATTCACCGAGTAGTATTCCCCCCACGGCTCACTGATCTCGATCAGTACCAAAGAACGCGGCGAGGTACGCTTGGCCGCTAATGCCGCCGAACGGGTCATCTCGATGATCTGGTCGAAACTGAACTTAAAACAGTTCTCTACGTTCATACTGCTGATCACGTCCCACGCCTGCACCTTGTTCCCGTAGCGCTCCACGACCTTGGCGATAAACTCGTACGTCATCTCGCGTACCTGCTCGAAGTCGTGCTCCCAGATAAAAAGCCAGTCCGGCACCGATGCCGGCGAAAAACTCACTAGTGGGCCCACCTTCACCGCGATTCGATTTCGCGATAGCCAAGTTACGCATTCATCCAGCAGGGAAAAATTTTGTTCCTGCTCTTTCGGTTCGATCTGACTCCAGCTCATCGGCACCGTAACAAAGTGGAAGTGTTCCTTAATGAATTTCTGGTACTTCGGATCTTTTATCTTTTGGGGATCGATACAGCATCCGAACGTATGTCGGCCGAAACCCTGCGTGCTGTTTCGACGCTGCAGAAAGACTTTGGAATGCGCCAACGCCAACGCCTCCCCCCCCTGCATGGAGTACGCCAGTGACTCATCGGCGTACTGGGCCGCTATGCTTGGCTCGTCCAGATGACATAACGCCGAAATAAACCGATCCAGCGCCTTATCGATCAGGCCCTGATCATGAGCATTTAATTCCAGATCCGACGCATTCCAGTCTTCCCGTTTCTGGCTGATTCGTAACAGACGAGCACGCGCCAACTCTACGTTGAGATTATAGGGCTTTTCTTTTTCCGGCAGACGCGTCGTCTGGAGCATCACTTTGCCGAACTTGGCTACCTCCCAGAGCGTCGAGAGACCCACCGCTGTGTCGCTGTGACGTACCCCCAGGAGTTGACCTTTATCGAACTGCAATTGCCCGCGGACCGCTATTTCATCCTGAGCGAACATATAGGAGCCGTTCAGCGATAAGTGCTGGGCTGCGTGACCTTTATCAAATACCATGTAGCGTATCATAGCTAAATCAGTACACCCCATCCTTCTTGGAT
>CAZNQT010000164.1:0-9083 GCA_964574885.1 uncultured Pirellulales bacterium | reverse complement strand
GGGCGAGCTTGGCTTTGAGGGCGGCTTCGATCCGCAGGAGCTTTTCGAGATTCTGTTCAATGGCTTCGATATTCAGCATAGATACCCTCAGTATAGAAAATATCGGTTCCGGGGTCAATATTTTTTAATTAGCGTATAGCGTATAGTTTAGCGGCCGGTTCCCGGTTAGAGGTCGTGGAGCAGCCGTTTGAGATTGCCGATCCGCTCGGCGAAGGGGGGGTGGCTGGAGAAATAGCCTGGCAGCACAAAACCGGCTTTGGTGTTTTGCCAATCGGCCAGACGCTGGAGTAGTTTGATGGCGGCGTAGGGATCGTAGAGGGCGGCGTCGGCGAGTCGGGCGCCGAATTCGTCGGCCTGGAGTTCGATATTGTGAGAATAGGCGTTTTCCAGGAACCGGACGCCGATTTGTTTGAGCACACCGGCGGGCAGACCACGAGCGGGCGCGGATTTGGTGGCGGCGCCGATGGCGAATTTGGCGAGCACGCGTTCGATGGCGTGTCCGCGGACGACGTGGCCCATTTCGTGAGCGAGGATGAAAGCGACTTCGTCTTCCTGCCAACCGCATAGTTCGGCCAGGGCTCGATTCATGAAGATAAAGCCGCCGGGTACGGCAAAGGCGTTGGGTTCGTTACCGGCGATGGTCTCGAAGCTGAAATGGCGCCGCTTGTCGGTGAGGCGATCGGTGAGTTTGGCGCCGATTTCGTAAAGGTGCTTTTGAGATTCAGGATCGGGTTCGATATCGGACTGATTGTGGATTTCACGGACCAGGTCTTGTCCGACTTCGAATTCGGCTTTGAGGATTTCCGCCTTGGTGCCGGTCAGCGAGCGGAGAACCCATTTGCCTTTACGGACGGGCGGCCCGACCATTTTTCCCAGATTGTAGAAGAAACCAGCCATATTTGATTTTTCACTAAAACCTTGTCTCAGCATCACGTAGTCATGTCACTTGCGATTACAATTTATTTTAGTAGATATCCCCTCATTTGCCAAATGTTTATCGAGGAAGTAAAATAACAAATTGCCGATAATTTTCATTGGTTTGCGAGCATAACAAACGTAGCGAGGATACCGGATGACAAATCGGGAGCGGGTATTGAAGTCCTTGGCGCATCAACAGCCGGATAAGACGCCGTATGACATTCAGTTTACACAGGTGGCGCGGGCGAAGATGGCTGAGTATTACGGCGATCCGGATTTTGTGAGTAAGCTGGGAAACTGTTTTAGCTGGTTTCGTCCGTTCCCCGGTGATGTGCGATTTGTCGAGGTGGCGCCGGATGTCTTTCAGGATGAGTTCGGCGTGCGCTGGAATCGCAGCGTGGATAAGGATATCGGGGTGCCGTGTGAGGTGCTGGTGACGCCGGAAAATATCGACGATTTCGAATGGCCGGACCCGCACGATCCAACCCGATATGAGGATATCGAAAACGCGCTTCCAAACTGCGGCGACAGCGTCAAACTGGTCAGTCTGGGTTTTGCGCTGTTCGAGCGGGCGTGGACGTTGACGGGGATGGAAAATCTGCTGCTGTACATGCTGGCCGACAAAGATTTTGTGCATACCTTATTTGACAGGATTTTAGAATACAATCTGGCGATTGTCGATCATGCGTGTGCTCTGGATATCGACGTATTTCGGTTTGGCGACGACTGGGGGCAGCAGCGGGGATTGATTACGGGTCGGCCCCTGTGGCGGGAATTCATCAAGCCGCGGATTGAGACAATGTATCGAAAGGTCAAGAAACATGGCAAATATGTGATGATCCACTGCTGCGGCAAGGTGGATGAATTGTTCCCGGAATTGATCGAGTGCGGGCTGGATATATTTAATCCTTTCCAGCCGGAAGTGATGGACGTGTATGACATGAAGAAACGCTATGGGGATCAACTCAGCTTCTTCGGCGGCATCAGTATTCAGAAGACTCTGCCCTTCGGCACCGTGCAGCAGACCAAAGACGAAGTAAAACGCCTGATCGACGAGGTCGGCGTCCATGGCGGCTATATCGCCTCGCCGTCCCACGACATTCCCGCCGATGCAAAACCAGAAAACATCGCCGCCATGATCGAGGTGTTGCAGAATCAATGATGTAATGATATTCTTTATATGTGGCATAGTCGTAGAGATTAGGAGAGGCAATTTAATATCGTGGTAGTCACGCAATATTTTTTAGGAGCAATCCGTATGAAGATCAAAGCAATTCTGGGAATTCTGATCTTGATTCCAACGACGGCATTTTTCGGTTCGATTTGTCCCGGTCAGGTCGATACTACTCGCTCAGAAAAGATCCTGTATAATGGGATTGAACTGCCGGCGGCGTGGCCTCCCCGCTGGGAAGCGACTACGGCGGAAGGTCAGGTCCGAGACGTTCCATACCTGGAACACCGACCGGAGATCGTCCCTATCGACATCGGTCGGCAACTGTTTGTGGACAACTTTCTGATCGAAAAAAGCAATCTCAAACAAACGTTTCATTTGCCGGAATATCATGCGGCCAATCCGGTCTTGACCATCGACAAACCATGGGAGAAAAAGGGAAGAGCTCCTTTTGCGGCGGTATTCAGCGACGGCGTCTGGTACGATCCGGACGACAATCTGTTTAAAATGTGGTATATGTGCGGCTCGTTTGAAGGAACGGCGTATGCTTACAGCCGCGATGGGATTCATTGGCAAAAACCCTCCCTCGACGTCGTGCCGGATACCAATATAGTTGATCGCCGTCATCGCGATTCTAATACGGTTTGGCTCGACGGAAACGAGACCGATCCGCAAAAGCGCTGGAAGATGTTCCTCTCCACAAGACGGGAGGGTCACAGCGACAGGTTTCTTAGTATCACCGGGTCTGCCGACGGGATTCACTGGTCCGAACCGCTGGCGGAAACGCCCACCATCGGCGACCGCACTACGGTTTTTTACAATCCCTTTCGCCATAAGTGGGTGTTCAGCATTCGTGCCAGCGGTCCCCGCGGTCGTTGCCGCCGCTATCGGGAGTGCAATGACGTCATCACCGGGGCCGCCTGGGAAAAATCCGACATATACACATGGGTTCACTCCGACCGGCTCGATCCTCACAATCCGAATCCTGAGTTTAAGGATATCGAACCGCAGTTGTACAATTTAGATGCGGCGCCGTATGAAAGTATGTTACTCGGTCTGTTTGCAATCTGGCAGGGCCCGGGCAATTCCGAGTGCGGCCGACGCGGGTATCATAAGCGTAACGAACTGCTGCTCGGCTACAGCCGCGATGGTTTCCATTGGCACCGACCGGACCGCCGAGTCTTTATCGGCGTTACGGAAAAGCCCGGTAACTGGCGCTGGGGCAACGTGCAGTCCGCCGCCGGCGGGTGCCTGGTCGTGGGCGATAAGCTGTACTTTTATTTCTGCGGTCGCGCGTTGTGCGATGAGTTTTGGGACGGCGACGGTTCCACGGGTATAGCGGTACTGCGTCGTGACGGCTTTTGCTCGCTGGACGCCGGGACTAAGGAAGGAGCCGTAACTACTCGTCCGTTATTATTTAAGGGTAAATACCTTTTCGTAAATGTCGATGCCCACGACGGGTATTGCAAAGTGGAAGTTCTGGACCGCGACGGTAAAGTGATTGCGCCTTTTAGCAAGGAAAACTGCCGATCCATTGTCGCCGACAGCACTCTCCAACAAGTCGCCTGGAAAGGATCGGACGATATAGCTTCCCTGGCCGGTAAGCCGGTTCGATTCAAGTTCTACCTGCGACGCGGAGCGCTCTATTCCTTCTGGGTTTCTCCGGAACGATCTGGCGCCAGTCACGGTTACGTGGCGGCCGGCGGACCCGGATTCACCGGATCCATCGATACCGTCGGTATCGAGGCTTATAACGCCGCTCGGAATATATCCCATCCGTAAATCCAGCAACCATGCGTACGCCAGATAAACCGGATAGGAGTGTGAAATGAGGTTTATTACTAAACAGGTAAAATTATGGGGATCTGGGGCTCTAAGATATACCGAGTGATTTTACGAGCCGCCCAACCTGCTTTGCAGGATCAATGAAATATGACGTTGGAGAAACAGTAAATCGGGGGAGCGAGACGGTGGATACACACGAGGAATTTTCCACGGCACCCAAACCGAATTGGCCAAGGCGGAATCGCCAGATCACCCTTTGGATGGCGCTGGCGATCCTGACGGCGTCGTGCGTCTATCGCTATTGGCAGCATCGACGTTTCGTCGGTCGGGATCTGGTAGTAGTCACCGATGATTCGACCCAGAAAACGCTCGAAACCGAATCGTTGGCCGATACCATTAATCCCAATACTGCCGATTGGGTTTCCCTGACCCGTCTGCCGGGGATCGGCCCCACCCGCGCCCGTGCGATTGTGGCGTATCGCGAACAATACCTGCAAAATCACCCTGAGCAAACACGAGCATTTACCTGTGCCCAGGATTTAACGCGCATTAAAGGGATCGGCGAAACAATCAGCGCCCAAATCGAGCCGTTTTTAATTTTTGAGGAACCTTGACAGAGACCTGCAAATCGTCGATAGTATCCCTTTATGATACTGGACAGATACAAGAGTGCCACGGCCATCTTGGCCGTGCATCATTCGTAAGGCTAAACTGCACGGCTGATACAGCCGTGGCACTCTTTTTCTCCTCCACAATGGAAAGGTAAATTAAAAAGAGCTATTTCATGGAGCAATGGGAAGTACAGCGAACGGAAGGTGTTTGTGCCGGCAGCAACCGCAAACTCGAACCGGGCGAGGAATACTACGCCGCCCTGATCGACAAGGACACATTGTTTGAAAGACGGGATTACTGCTGTGAATATTGGGATCAGCATCACCCCGAAGTGTTCAGCTTCTGGAAAACCCGAATCCCCGAACCGTCGCAGAAGAAAAAGCTGTTCGTCGATGACAGCGTACTGGTCAATCTGTTCGAGCGGCTGGCCGAGGAAAAAGAAGAGCTCAAAGTCAATTTTCGGTTCGTACTGGCCTTGATCCTCATGCGCAAGCGCCGGCTGAAATACGAAGATTCTCGCCGGGACGGCGCCCGGGAAATCTGGTCGATGCGGTTCGTCCGCGAAACGGATACTCACGATGTCATCAATCCGCAACTGACCGAAGAGCAGATTCAGGAAGTCTCCCAGGAACTCAGTACGATATTACAAGCGGAATTTGAGTAAATCCATGCGAAATTTGGTCCCCATCATACTTGTAGGCAGTCTCTTGTTCATCGTGGGTTGTCCTCCGCCTAAGCCGGTGCCGGAACCGCTAACCCGACAAACAGCCATCGAACGTTACAACGCCAACGTTGATGCCATCCAACCCTTTAAGGTCAAAATTTCCCAATGGGAAGCGGAATTTATCGATCCCGACGGTACAAAGCAACATTTCAATGAATTAGGAGGCAGTATTTTCTACCGACCGCCTTTGGGCGAAGGCTCGCGCCCCCGGATTTATGCCCAGACCGAAGTGCTTGGTCAAGACGCATGGATTGTCGGTTCGAATGAATCGGAATATTGGATGTACTCGGAATGGGGAGAATTCGGCCGCTGGGGAAAACATAAACACTACGGTAAAGACTGTGCCGCGATGCTGCCCATTCATCCGCAGGTGTTACTTGAATTCATCGGCCTTCTGCCCTTACCTGACGAACCGCCCTACCCGCTATACAAGGTTCACGCGGAAACGTATGTCATCGAATATATTGTTTTGCAAAATGAAGGTTATTCCTCCAAGCGGGAAATCACTATTGACCGTCGCACCAATCTGCCGTGTGAAATCAATGCGTATAATGCCGACGGCCTGATGGTTCTCCACAGCGAATTGAATAAATACCAACCCTTGGCCGAGGCGATGCTGCCGACGGACGTTTTTATCTCTTACCCCAAGGAACATTCGTTTCTGCATCTTAAACTAACTGGTTATAGGCTGGACGTCAAGAATCGCGACGCATTATTTATACGTCCCCAGACAATCCCCGGTATTGAAGATTACCAACAAATAGACAAAGATTGCGAGCATGGATAGATATATGTTTCCAGGGTGTGCGAAACGATCCGCCCTCGTGCTGGCGGCAGTGTTCCTCGTTATTCCCATCGGTGTTCTCCGGGCTCAGGAGGAAACCCATAGCTATACCCCGCCGACATCGGGTCTCTGGGCCGCTGGCGCCGATCGCGGGGTATATCTGGTAATGGCAAAAACCCTGGGTAAAGGAGAGGGTTTCCAGATATTTTTTCGCTCAAGCCTTAAAGACACCATATTAACCGGAAAAGTTTATACGGGCAAACCGATCTGTGTCACCTCCTATGAGAATCGCTTGTTAGTGTTTCTCGATAACGGAGGTAGTGACAGCTATCAAATTGATTCGACGAGTCGGACGGAACCGCGTCTGCCGCAGGGCATGTTGGCCGTCGCCGTCGCCGCTGGCCAGGGAAACGTCTATGTATTGGCTTATGTGCAACAATCTGCCGAAATCGAGCTGGAACCCAGCCTGGCCCCCACCCCCTCGGTTCAGGTATCGGAAAACCCGCCTAGTGGTCCTGCTTTCGTCCAGGACGAAAAAGATAAGTCGATAGAACCGAAAAAACCACCGACCAAACCTGACGCCGATGAGAAAGAAACCTCCAACACTCCCCCATCCTCTTCCCTATCGAAACTGCAAGCCCAAAAAGGCGAGTTCTTCATGATGGTGCGGGGTAAAGACAACCAATGGCGTAGCTTGAGCGCAGCAAAACTACCCATTGACGACTGGATCGATCCCACGTTCGCCGTCCACAATAATGTCATCTATCTGTTTGGCATCGAAACGCCGACAGCCGACAAAAAGTCGCCCCAACGAACGCTGCTGCACTGCCGTCTGGAAAAGGGTAAAACCTCGCTTGGCCGGCCTCTGCCGATTGATAACGTAACCGCGGTAACGGCCTTGGAGGTGAATCGTCAATTGTTAATCATAGCCGCGGTTTCGGCGGAGAAGGCCTCTCCACTGGATCAAAACGATTTACGGCAAACCAAGTCGATATATCGAGTGGGATGGCCAACCGAACAGGAATGGAATTTTACCGAACCTTTATTAAGAAAACCCGAAGAAACACTCACGGTAGCCCCGGAAAATCTGATCTTCGCCGTCATGGAGCAGAATCTCGCCGCTTTCGAACGATGCAGCGAAGAGCAGGTTCGGTTCGGTATGTATGATTCCAGCGGTAAAATCGTGCAGAATCTGACCCAGGACCTCGCCACCGTGAAAGAAATACCTATGTGGCAGCAAGCTCTCATCTGGTTTTTCAGTCCCCTGACGTCATTACTGCTGACGGTGCTGGCGTTTCTACTGGTGTTCCGGCGCCGTCGGGATTTCCTTTCCGATCTGGCGGATCTGCCCGAGTACGTTCGGATGGCTTCGCTGGGCCGACGCACTGCGGCCGCCTTTATCGATCTGATTCCCGCTTTGACGGCGGCCTACTCCGTCGTCCCTGTGGACGTAAATCAACTCCAAATCCTTTTGACAAAATTGCAGCAGGACTCGCAACTCCTGATGGACCAACCCGAATTCTTAAAACTCTTTACGTTCCTCGGCGTCCTGTATCTGTTCTGGATCGGCTATCTGACCCTCTCCGAAACTCTGCTTTCCGCGACGCCGGGAAAACTGATCCTCCAGCTCATCGTCCTTACCGAAACCCTGACCCCCCTGACTCCGAAAGAGGCCTTGGTGCGAAATCTCCTGCGTCTTCTGGAGTTTCATATTATGATGCTGTTTTTAGGGTTTTTCCTGGCCTTAATCTCCCGACGCCGACAACGACTGGGAGACTTGTACGCACGCACGATCGTCGTTATGAAAACACCCGAACTCCAGAATCAATTGATCAAAATGCTCCAAAGAAAATATTTTCGCCGACCGCCGCTTGAGGATTCCGATTCGCAGGATCATTCCGAAAATAAACCTCGGGATGAAAATAACGATTAGACGCAGGAGAGCGTCGGTGATTTTACATCGTCAGAAGATCGGTTAGAGTTTTTATCTCGTAATCGACAATCGATGCATCCGGACAGTCTTTTTCCGCGTGCCGTAACCAGATGGTCGTCATTCCCGCCCGGTGAGCGCCGACGATATCGTTTTCAAACCAGTCCCCCACGTAGGCGCACGTCTCAGGCGGCAAAGCCAAACTTTCCAGGGCCGTCTGGAAAATCGTCGGTTCGGGCTTCTTGGCTCCGACTATGGTGGAATCGATCATCGCTTCCAGAAATTCGTGGAAATGAAACTGCTCGCACCAGCCCGCCGTATTGCCCCAGTTGTTACTGAGCACCCCCAGCCGATATCGACCTTGCAACTGCTCCAGAACCGTATGATTCCGTTCCAGATAAGGGATCGCTTCGGTCATGAAATCGGCCGACACTGCCGCCGGTTCCCAGTCGCTGGGTAAATTGCCGTTGGTTTGACGCCATAAAGTATGCAGGTGCGCGCAGAATCGCTGTACCGTCTGGTCCATGGATAATGACGCCGTGTCTTCCTGCAAACTGATCTCTTTCGCCGCCTGATCGCCGAGCCGTTGAAACAAATCCGGATCGAATCCGTCGCATTGTTTTCGAATATGATGATAGATTCGCGTAAACCAGTCCACCCCGTCGTTGTCCAGCGTTCCCCCAAAATCAAATAGAATGGCTTGTATATGTTCCATCTCAATCCCGTATCGAGTGCGCCAGATCCCAGAGCATTTCGCGCGTATCGTGTTTTAATGTCGGGGGCAAAGCCCGTTGCGCGGTTTGAATAAATTCGCCGGCCCGTTGCTTGGCGTATTCGATACTGCCGCTTTCCTCCAACCGATGAATAATACCTTGCAGGTCGTCCTCGTTTTGCTCGCGAAGCTGTTTCTGCAATTCCGTCTGTTCTCGTTTTTCACAAACGCCTAGTAAATGAATCACTGGCAGCGTCATCTTCTCCTTCAATAGATCCGTACCCAGCGTTTTACCGGCCGCTTCTTCTTCGCCGATCAGGTCCGTAATGTCATCCATCATCTGAAACGCAATTCCCGCGTTCCGACCGTAGATTTCCAACGCCTGACAATCCGCTTCGGTCGCCTCGGCGGCTTTGGCACCCAGATAACAACAACTCGCGATTAAGC
>CAZNQT010000163.1:0-9105 GCA_964574885.1 uncultured Pirellulales bacterium | reverse complement strand
ACCGATTGCCGTAGCGGCCGGATTCTCATCGATAAATCCTATGCGTCACACTACGCGGAAAAAAGGATGAAAATCGACTGTGCATCTCCCGCCGCGAAAGCCAAGGTAATCGGCCAGGCTCTGAAAATGGTGATGGAAAATTTCAAGCAGGATCTAATCAATAGCGTGGAGAATAGAAAATGTTACGTACAAGTATCGAAAAACGATTCCGAATAAGTACTTATATCGCCCTGGTTTTAGCTTGGGGATGGGGAGCGTCTCTCCCCGCGGCTCAAATCATGCCGTCGCATGCGCCGGTAATTAAGGCCCAATGCAGCCGCGGCACCCTGATGGATATCGCCGGACGTCGCGTTTTGCTGCTGGCGGGTACTCCCTACGAAATGGGCTATCAGCAAGGGTATTTGCTGAAAACCGAGATTCGCGAACTGATGAACACAGTTCTGACTGTCGCGCAGGCCGCCGGTTCGGAAAAATTCAGCGGCGGCATTGAAAACGCCTGGCAGCGAACCGACAAATTCATTCCCCCACGCTACCTCGAGGAAATGCAGGGATTGGCCGACGGCGCCGGCGTCCCCCTGGAACAGGTGCAATTGACCAATGTCTTTCCGGAATTATTTCATTGCAGCGGCTTTGCCCTTTTTGGTAAGGCTACTAAAAATGGCAGACTCTTACACGGCCGTATCCTCGACTACATGACCGAAGCCGGTCTCCAGAATTACGCCGTCCTTACCATTGCGAAACCGAAAGACTGTCATGCCTTTGTGACGGTCGGTTACGCCGGATTTCTCGGTTCGGTTACCGGTATGAATGATCAACAGGTCGCCATCGGCGAAATGGGCGGCCGAGGCGAAGGCAAATGGGACGGCATGCCCATGACCTTTCTCGTCCGCCATGCCCTCGAAAAAGCCGATACCCTTCAGCAGGCCCTGGACATCTTCCAGAATACGCCTCGTACCTGTGAATATTATTATGTGATTTCCGATGGTAAGAACCACGACGCCCGCGGTCTGGCCTGCACGCCGGAAAACATGGAAACCATAAGCCCCGGCCAGAGTCATCCCCTCCTCCCCCACGGCATGGCCGATACCGTTTTGATGAGCGCCGGGGATCGGTATGAACATTTAGCGAAACGAGTGAAAGAGCAGTATGGCAAGATCGATCTGGAAGCCGCTCTGGATTTGATGAACCGCCCGATCGCCATGGAAAGCTGTCTGCACCGGGTGTTATTCAGTCCGTCAGAATTGAGATTATGGGTGGCCGATGCCGCTCCCGCCACCAGCGAGCGCTACGCCGCCTGCTATCAGCCTTATTATCATTACGATGTAAAAAAATTATTATCGATGATTCCCGACGTCGCACCGGCCTCCTCCGCAAAAATCCCTCCCCCGACGAAAGAAAAAATCCGGAACGCTCGCTCCCCTGTCGCTGAAACTACTTCCGCTCCTGAATTAAATATTTCCGGTACCGTTTCTGCCTCCGTCAAACGCCCCATCCCGCCGGCGCGGCAACCGGCGCAGGAAAAATACCTTAATATCTATCGTCGGGGCGAATCGGAATTCTCCTATCAGGTAAAAACCCAGCGACGCACCTATGCCTATGACGTGTGTGAACTGAGTTTCCCTTCGCCGATTACCACCGAAATCCCCCAGAATAATCGCGTCTATTGCGAATATTATCGAAAACCGGAGGATAAAAAACACGCCGTCGTGATATTGTTGGATATCCTCGACGGTTCCATGATGGTGCCGCGCATTATCGCTCACGGCCTGGCGACCAACGGGATTGACGCCTGCATTATGGTCATGCCGCATTACGGCGCCCGCCGTTCGCCCGATAAAGCGAAACAACAGGAGTTGCTCTCCAATCCGGAATTCCTGATCACCTCGATTCAACAGGCGGTGATGGATGTTCGGCGTACGGCCCGCTGTTTGGCGGCACTGGATTTCGTCGATGAAAACCGTATTGGTATCTGTGGCGTCAGTATGGGCGGGTTTATTACCGCCTTATCCGCCGGCGTTGACGGTAACTTCAAACGCGTGGCAATCATCCTGGCAGGAGCGGACCTCGCTGCCGTAATTACCACCAATTCCAGGGAAGCAAGCTCCATCCGCCACGTACTGGAAGAGAGGAATCTCTCCGGCGACGCCTTAAAACAATTGCTGGCCTCCATCGAACCCTTAACCTACGCCGATCGTCTGCGTTCGGCGAAATTACTGATGGTCAATGGTTCCACCGACGCCATCGTGCCGCCCGACTGCGCCCGCAAACTCGCCGACGCCACCGGCGCCCAAATCCACTGGTACCCCACCGACCATTACGGTATGGTCAAATATCTCCTGCCCACCATGGGACTTATCCAACAACACTTCAACCCGAAAAACTGGTAAAGACCTACCCTACAACGATAAGGCCTCACGATAGGCACGGGCCAGGTGCGAGACCATCCGGCTGGCCAGGAAGTGTTTGCGTAAATACTGCTGGGCGTTCTCGGCCAGTCCCTGGGAAAATTTTCGATCCGCAAGCAGTCGGTCCAGAGCCCTAAAAATCTGTTTTTCCTCCCGATAATCGACCGTTAGCGCCGTATTCTCTTGGAGAATCAAATCGTTCTGCGTCCCGTTAACCGCTACGACCGCATTACCCACGCTCATCGCCTCCAACAGTTCCGGACGCCAGTGCCGTGCCGGCCAAGGCTGCACAAATATATCCGCATCGCGGAACACCTGTTTATGAGCGTCGCTTACCGAAATCATTTTCTCGATCGGAGGAACGAAATGCACCTGTTGCCTCAGTTCCAATTGTCCCGCCAGGTCCCATAGTTTATGCTCGTCCGGTCCCTGTCCGGAGAGCAACAGATACAGATCCCGACCGGATGTAACCAGGCGCTTCACCGCATAAAGTAATTCCGCGATGCCGTTATTATAATCCAGCGGCCCACAACAAAAAACAATCGGTCGTCGGTCGCCGTGCTGAAAGCAGCATACTTCTTTGCCGACATGCGTACCGATCGGCAGGATATGAATTCGTTCGGCGGGAAACCTTTGGCTTTGTCGAAGACGTCGGGCCAACACGCTGTTACAGCAGAGCAAACTGCCGCAATGTATATCCGGCAATGATACCTCCTGATCGGTCAGGGCCAATAGTGACACGACGTAGCGAATCTGTAATTCCTCGCTCAATGCCTGCACCAGAGGGATTTGGTTTTCACTCAGAGCGTGCAGTAAGGTCGGATTGCTTTTTTGTAAAACCTTTGCCAGACGCCGCACCCGCCGACGCGGCATGAGTCGATCCATACACCGCCAGCGCGGAGCGCTGACGGTCGCTTGGTGACTGGTAGAATCGCCGGGGATCAGCTCCGGAGGATGTCCCCGTACTTCCGTGATCACTCCCACCGGAGGACTGGGAACATGCCGCAGCAAATCGCTCCTGCCCAGCGACAACAGGCTCAATCCCCCCACTTCGTCGATCAAGCCCACCGCCAGGCGACGCAGCACCGGTCCGTAAAAATGCAGAGCCGCCTCATCCGCCACCATTACTACCCGTAACGACGTTTCCACGCCTTCGGACTGTCGAGACGCTCGTTTGCCTTTACTTTCACCTGAATCGGCACTATCTGCCATATGAATGTTTCAATAAAGTAGGGTAGGCTGTGCCTACCATTCCCCCCTACCGTTTTTCTACCCGGAATCCCATACCCCATACCCTATACGCTAATTATCATCGCTCCAGTACGATCTCATAAGGCTGCATCAACAAAACCGGTTCTTGCCGCAGCATAGCTCCCATACAGTATGCGCGCTGGAACAGCTTTTGCACCAGAAATTTTTCCACCACGTTGAGCAGGCTAAAATCAGCGGAGGAAATAAGGCGGTTCAGGGGGACAAGTTCCGCTTTGGGATTTTCATCAGACGTCTCCGCCTGTGCCATGAACATCTCCAGGATATCCAATAAGGTTTTAGGTTTCGGTAGGGATCGAATATGGTATTTCTCAATCTTTGCCTCTTGCGCCGCCATCTCGATCGCGTCTTGCAATCCCCCTAATTGATCCACCAGGCCCACCTCCAACGCCTGCACACCGGTATAAATCTTTCCTTGAGCCAGATATTCGATCGAACCTTTCAGTTTCGGCTTCTTACCTTCGGGATTGCGGGAATCCATCACTCGTTTTTTGAATTTTTCATAAACATCCTGCATCATCGCAGTGACTTCCACTCGTTCACTGGGCGTAAACGGTCGGATAGCGGTAAACATTTGGGCATGTTCTCCCCGTTGGTAGCCATACGTCGTGATCCCGAGCTTATCCAGCAGTCCCCCGAACGTCAGCTTCCCCCCGACCACGCCGATCGAGCCGGTAATCGTGGTCGGTTGCGCGATGATATGTTTAGCGCCGCAGGCAATGTAATATCCTCCCGATGCTGCCACACTGCCCATGCTTACAATCACCGGTTTCTTCTCCGCACATTCTTTGATCGCATGATTAATGATATCGCTGGCGGTCGCACTGCCGCCCGGTGAGTCGATCCGCACTACGACCGCTTTTACATCGTCATCTTCCTTTGCTTGCGCCAAAATCCAGCGCATCGTACGGCTGCCAACAACATTGCCTCCGAGCAACGCCTCCCCACTATCACCGCTCATGATCACCCCGTCGATATAAAGGACCGCAATCGCATCCCCCCGCGGTTCCGGCGGACTCGAAAGTAATTGTTGTAAGCTGCTCATCAATCCGAATGGATTATCAAAAGTTACTGGTGCAGCGCGTCGTTCCCCGTAATGTAAACGCAACGCAATCTCTCCGCCGACCTGACTTTCTAAATACTTTAGAAAATCTTCCCGATATTCCACATGATCGATCAAGCCTGCTTCCTTCGCTTCCTCCGCTGTAAAGAGTCCGTCGTCGATGAGTTGGATCACCTTCTCTTTCGATAGCGTACGGGACTGAGATATCGATTCGACCAAATGATCGTATAAAGAATCAAACATCCGATTTACCTGTTCCTGTTCATAGGGGGATGGTCCCGTACGAGTATAGGCTTCGGCGGCGCCTTTGTAGTTGCCCATATGCATATAGTCCGCCTGGATGCCCAGCATATCGAACAGATTCTTGTAATAGACTGCTCGGCCGCTCATACCCTTCAACTCCAGCATCCCTGTTTCCGTCATGGCAATTTCATCACAGGCACTGGCCAGCAGATACGATAATTGATCGACCGACTCCACGTAGGCGTAGATTTTCTTGCCCGTGGTATGCAATTTCTGCAGAGCGGTTCGCAGTTCCTCTACCTGGGCCCAGCTCATCACCGGTTCTTCGATACTCAAAAGCACCCCCGATATCGCGTCATCCTTTCCCGCTTTATTCAGTATATCCACCAAACCTCCGAAATGCGTGCCCGACGCATCGCCGGCCAGAGACATCACGGACAAGCCCGGCCTTTCACTGATTGTCCCGTTTATACGTAAAACGGCGATGGGCTTGGGTTTACTAATTTCAGCTTGGGAACCGACGGATGACTGGTTGGGATCCGTCTTCCTTTCAGTCGTTTTGTTCGCTAACAAAGTTTCCCTTTGGGATTTCGTTTGTTGGAAAAGCGAACTGGCGGACGTCTTCCCCACTGTCTTGACCGCCCAGAATGATCCCAGAGATAAACATAAAATAACCTGCCAAATCACCAACCATGATCCATACCCTGATCTATCGTTCCGCCCGAATCGCATATCGATAACTCCTTATGTCGCAATCCTTTCGCTATGTAATTTTTCCGCCTCAAACTTCCCTGACGCTATCGTCTATTCTAACAATTTCACACCATTCCGTCAATCCCGTATATCCCTCGACCGGAATATGGCTTGAAGAACTGATCTTGTGATGATAACCGTCTCCGCTATAATCTCCTATGACAGAATTCCGGCTACGGAACCGGATAACAACGAGAGATAGTGTGGCAGCAGGATCTCGAACCATGGCTTACCTCGAAGCGATCATTGCCTTATTTGCCGTAGTAGATCCCATTGGCAATATCCCCGTATTTCTGGTGGCTACGGAAAACATTACAGCCCAACAGCGGCAAAAGGCATTTAATATTGCCATCCTCGTTGCAATTATGATCCTCCTCATTTTTGCCTCCGCCGGTAACGCCATCCTGAATTATATCTTTCATATCGAAATGGCCGACCTGCAGATCGCCGGGGGTATTATCCTCCTGCTCATCGCGGCGCATAATCTCGTCTTTGAAAGTCAACGCGGATTGGCCACCTTGCAGCGAACTCGTTCCGCCGTCGAAATCGGCTGCGTACCATTAGCCTGTCCTTTGTTAGCCGGACCCGGTTCCATGATAACCAGCCTGACTACCTGGCAGAATCCCAACGCCGGTCCCGCCGCCGCACTCCTGGCCATTGTCGCCGTCCTGGGCGCCTTTTGGCTGATCATGCGCTTTATTGAGCCGATCCACAAAGTGCTCGGGACCTTAATCACTACGGTCGTCTCTAAAGTGATGCTCCTGTTCATCGCGGCCATTGGCGTCCACATGATTATATTGGGATTGCAGCATTACTATTTCTCCCAAACCGAATGATTGAAATTACCTCAATCGAAACCTATAAAAGGAAGGTAAGGTGAAAAAATGAATCGTTTTCGGAAGAATTACATACAACGTTTGATGGTATTGGGGATCACCTTGGCAATCGTCTCGCTTTCCGTGGCCGTGGAAATCCCCTTTGCCCACCCTGAAGATGTGGGGATCTCTACTGCCAGGCTGGACAAGATAAATCCGGCCGTGCAAAAATTGGTGGAGGACAACAAGATTGCCGGCGCTATTACCATAATCGCCCGTCAGGGAAAAATCGTCTATTTCAAGGCGTTTGGACTCCGGGATATCGCTGCCCAAAAACCGATGACCAAAGACACAATTGTGCGGATCTATTCCATGTCAAAACCCATTACCAGTGTCGCCGTGATGATGCTCTACGAGCAAGGAAAATTTAAATTGGATGATCCGGTCTCTCAATATCTGCCGGAACTCAAGGGACTCAAAGTGTATGGCGAAACCAATGACGGCAAACCGGACTATAAAACGCCGAACCGGGAAATGACTATCCGCGACCTCCTGCGTCATACGTCCGGCTTGACCTATGGCATTTTCGGCAATACGCCCGTGGACCAAATGTATCGCAAAGCCAAAATTATCGGCAGCAGGAATTTGTCGGAGATGGTTAAAAAGCTGGGCGAAATACCCCTCCTATATCAACCGGGCACTAGATGGCATTACGGCGTTTCTCTTGATGTGCTGGGCCATCTGATAGAAAGAGTCTCCGGGCAAAAGCTGGACGCCTTCCTGCAGGAACATATCTTCCAACCCCTGGACATGAGGGACACAGCCTTCTATGTCCCGAAAAACAAACAGGATCGTTTTGCCGCTTGTTACGGACCGGACGGCAAAGGCGGCTTGAAACCGACGGCGGAAATTATCTCCTATCGATTCCTGTCCCCACCCTCTTTTTTATCCGGAGGCGGCGGCCTGGTCTCCACCGCACGCGATTATATGCGCTTCTGCCAGATGCTCCTGAATAAGGGAAAATTAGATGGTGTTCGGATCGTAAAGCCCGAAACCGTGGAAATGATGACCCGGAATCAGTTGCCCCCGAATGTGTTTTCCGGACCCGGTCGAGGATTCGGGCTGGGTTTTTCCGTACAGTTAACTGCGGATCCCCGGAATAAAAACCGTACCCATGTGGGCGAATACGGTTGGGGCGGTGCGGCCAGCACCCATTTCTGGATCTCACCCAGGGACGATCTGATCGTCATCGCCCTATCCCAATACATGCCCTACTCCTCCCAACTGCAAAACGCCATCCAACCTCTCATCTACGAAGCCATCACGATGGAGAACGCTCCCAGTATTATTTCGATTAAATAAAGGAAACTGGAATATCCAGGGAGAATCGTTATGCGAATCCTAAAACGAATTATTGGTATATGTTTCATATTTACATGGGTACTGCTTCCCTCTTTCGGTAAATCGATGGGCGCTTCCAGCGAAAATAGTTCCGTTACCGGGAAAGATATCCTAACAATCCCCAATAATACCATTATCCACCTGGGCCACAGCTCCATCCTGTTAAAGATCGATAATAAAGTTCTCATCTTTGACCATCCCTATGGCAGTCGCGCGAACGCCGACAAGATTCGGCTACTCGAACCGGATGAACTCAAGCACGAAAAGGTCTATGTGTTTTCCTCGCACCGGCACGGCGATCACCATAACTACCGCATCTTCTCCTGGCGAAACCATATTCCCGATCTTAAATTCATCTTGTCTTCCGATATATCTTATTTTCCTAAGGACCTGGACGTAATTCGGCTGGCGCCCGGAAAACTAAAGCAAGTGGACGATATGAAAATCCGGACCTATCTTTCCTCCGATGCCGGCGTTGCCTTTTCCATCTATCTCGCCGGCAAACATATCTATTTCTCCGGCGACAATGGCTATTGGCGACAACAGAAAGACCAATCAGAAGAAGACTACGTTCTTCAGTATCTCTCTGCGATCGATAGATCGACGCCTATGGATATCGCCTTTCAGGTCTGCGATCAGTTTCTGTTCGAAAGGGGACGAGGCTATGGCGGCACCGAAATCTTTGCGTTAACCTTTCAGCCCAAATTGCTCGTTCCGCTCCATCTCCGCGGCCGCTATGATTACCTTCCCCTGAGAGAGCAGCACCTTAAAGAACGGGGCTTTCGGAATCGTTTCTGGGTCGTAGAAAAACAGGCCGACATGATATCGTGCGATAACTTACGTTCTACCCCTCTGGAGCAGAAACCTGCGGAAACGCTTCATCAGGCCGCGGCAACCGGTGATCTCGCCCGGATGCAAAAACTCCTCGCCGACGGCGCAAACGTCAATGACAAAAACAAGGACGCCCGTACCCCCCTTCATCTCGCCGCCGGTCTGGGAATCAAAGAGCAAGTCGAACTGTTACTTAACCGGAACGCCGACGTCAATGCCAGGGACAAATACAACTGGACGCCCTTACACCTCGCTATCAGAGCCAATCGAATTCCCATTGCCAAACTGCTTATGAAAAAAGGCGCTGACCGGGAAGCCAAAGACA
>CAZNQT010000162.1:0-9140 GCA_964574885.1 uncultured Pirellulales bacterium | reverse complement strand
GTGATACAGCAAGGTATTCCCACATCGCGCCCAGGTCAATCCATTCTACGAAGGTCTGTTTTTCCTCTTCCGTAAGCGATTGTGCATACGCCGGGGGCATGGATTGAATTATTAATTTTGGCGCCGTGCGATCCCAGGGCCGCGACGTATTGCGACCATACAGTTGCCAGATCAACCCACTGGTTCGAGCGCTTCCCGGCTGTACGTATTTATACCTCCCCGTCTGACGGTCTTTGCTCAACAGAGCTGCGTAATTACGCTTGGGAGAGGTGCGAGTCAAAGTCAGGGGAAGTGTACCGGTTTGATGACAAGAGACACATTTTTTCTCCATAATCGGCTGTACCTCTTTGGCATAGCTGACCGTTCGCCGCTGACGGGCAGGTAATGTCAGGGGGATCGATTTCATTTTCACAGCATCGACCAGGAAATTTTCCGGCGTCCATTCCGGATCTTCATGGCAGCCGATACAGCCCCGCGGCTCGTGATTCTTCGCCCAGATCCAACTGCACGTGCGTAAAGCCATTCCCTCTGCATCCAGGATCTGCAACTCGACAGGAATGTCGGCAGGAATTTCCACATTGAAGGACCCATCCTCCTGGAGAGGAATATCGCCTAAAATCCGCCGGGGCGCCAAACGGGGAGCGTCGGCGTTAGGCGTATTCTCTTTCCTTGTTTTCGGCAGCCCTTCGATCACCCGCAGACGTTTCACACTGCCGGGGCTCAACCAGGTTGGCTTCAGATCGTTACTATACACGTTGAGACAATACAACTTTCCATACGGATCTGTTTCGGAGACCACACTGGATCGACCGTCGGGTTCCTGCCGGGGATATACCGCCTGGGCCTGGATCTCGTGATACTGCGGATCATCAAACACTAATTGATATTTGCTCGTAACGGGATCCAGTCGATAGATCCCGTGCGTGTCATCCCGGCGGACCGAACGGCGGGAAACCAAAATAGTGCCGTCAGGCAGCGGCGACGGACCGTGAAAGAGACCGTCTGTTTCCCCGGTGAGGGCCCGATAGGAATGTAAAGGCCTTCGTATCGTGACCGATCCCAACGTCCCGGCCCCATCCCAATCCACTTTATCCGCTTCCACAAAAACTACACGTTCCTTCGTTGTGACACAGGGCATATATTGAATCCGTTTGCCCTGTTTTCCCGCAAAGGGGTCATAATCCGTTCCGTCGATATTGACGCCGAACAGTCCGATGTATCCAAGCGGACCGTTCTGCAACGTCGCCCGCTGCCAGGAGGCAAACAGCAAACGCCCGTCATACATCAGGACCGGATCCAGCGCACCGGATAGGTTATAGGTCAATTGCCGAACCCCGCTGCCGTCCAGCTTACAGGAATACAAATTACGACATGGTCCCACCCCCAGTTCATTGAGTTGTCCCGGTTCCGCGCCGACAAAGGTAATTTGATACCAGGGCTGAGCCGAAACGATCGTGTAAAGAGCGGATTGATAACTGGGACTGCGGCAACCACCCCATCCCGATTGGATCAAACGTACATCTGAGCCGTCGATTCCCATTTCATATATAGTCCAATTATCGCGGGCGGTTTTTTCCCCGGAAAAGAGCATCCGTTTTCCATCGAAAGATATGGATGGATCACAGGCACTGTGAAATCCCTTCGTCAACACCTTCAGCGGCCGGCCCGGTCGCCACAGGACAATGCGAGCGGTATCCCCGTAGGAATTCCGCAGCATACCTTCTGCCCGTGCACTCCGGCGCTGGGCTTCCGTACCACGGGGCAATTGGGTGAAAACAAAGGGAGTCTCCCATCCCGCGGCGTTTCCCTCACCGTTGGAAGCGTAAGTCATGAGGGCTAATACGCTGAGAAGAAGAAGTACATTGACAAAAGCGTATCGTCCAATAATGTTTTGTTTCTTTTTCGAATCCAACATGTACATCCCTAAACCGGAGTCGGCGGCATCTACCATGTGACACTGCTGGAAAATGAAACGAATTTATTCATGTTTTCATCACTAGGAGTATAGCCATGTAAACGTATAGATTGTATTATATGTAATCAGCAGGCAGGTCGTCAACCTTTACTGCCGCCACTTTTTGGACACTCAGTTTCAATGTAAATTTTCTCGTTCGTATGGGAATCTTAATATACCGTATTTCCTGGCCAGGGTAAACGGCAAGATTGTAATGAGCCACAGGAAAATCAGATTTCAAGCGAATGGGTTGGCGAAACGGTTCCATCGCTGCTTCTTTTTCGCCCAACTTGGTCCGGGCCGACACCTCTTCAAAGGTACCGTCGCCATTATTACGAAACATCTGATTTGGGCCAAAGTTACAAACGTACAGATCAACATCGCCATCATTATCATAATCGCCCGTTGCTATTCCAATACCGAAATGGGGTGCAACAATCCCACTCCTCTCCGTTACATCGGTGAATTTCAGAGTACGTGTTTCGTAGGAATTTACGGACAGATCATTCCGAAATAATCGATCTCTCGGCGGCTCCAGATTTCGTGGAGGATATTCGGCATCGGCAAGCGTTTTACCCCTTCACGCTTACATATTCTCTAGCAGTTTAGGATCCCGGACTGGGAGATGCTGATTCCCAGTTAGCGGGATTATTTCCGTGAACCTCACCGAGGACAGAAATGCGATGAAGGGCGTCGCCGTTACCATCCGGGCCGGTAGGCCAGGGCCAGTAATCATTATAGATAACCTCATCGACGATAATCCAGGAATCCGGTTCCCCTACCTCGTCGCCCGCTTGCGGTTTTTCCAGCGTCAACCGCTCGCCGTTGTTGCTCAGATCCCCCGTCCACGGACCGAAAATATCCACCCCCGCGATCAATGATCCGGTGTCGTACGCCGTCTCAAATTGTCCACGCAGAGTCGTGTCATTCGGATCAAAACCCACGATGATAATTCCGGCCCCGGCTCCCAGCGTGGTGGAGGTCGGAAATGTATAATTCACCGCCCCATCGAATGCCCAACTGCCTTCCTCCGTCCACAGATCTGCGGAAGAGGCGGTTGGATTATATAACTCGATATATTCCTCATTCATCGTTCCATCCGGAGGATGATACATAACCTCACTAATTACAACATGGTCGGGAGGAATATGATTAGCTGCATCTCTGGACCCTGCCATGGGGAACCAATAGGCGTCGCCGTCCGGGTAACGTCCCAGCGAAACCGAATTCTCTTGTCCCTTGAACTTGAGGCAATCCACTACCCGATCCTCGGATGTTCCCGGCAGATACGAGAGCACCACGTATTCGCCTGCTTTATCCAGGCCCCAACCATTCGGTCCCGTTCCATCCGCATTAAAGTTGTTTACCTGATCGAAACTGATCCAGTCGTTACCGGCTACTCCGATGGAAGGGAAAGCCCACTTTTTCAGATCCTGAATATCATCGCTTAGATACCAGTTACTATCCAGATTAATATTGGAACCGGTAGTGTTATACAATTCGATCCAATCGTTGGATATGTGAGGCGGTACGATATAATCCGTATGCGCCATAAATTCATTGATGACCACCGTGGTTGTCGGTACGTCCGGATCGTCCGTACCCGGAGAACCGCCGATATACGCACTTCGCCGCCAGTTGGCCCCGTAGTCGAGCGTACCCTCCGGTTCATCTTCGATGATATAGGAACCTGCCGGCACGAGAGAATGACCGGCGCCGTCCGCTGCGACCGGCCAACCGCGAGCGTCGTTGTACTCAAATTCCACGATGGCGCCGTTCCAGTAGTCTTCCAGTTTGATTTCTTCACCGCCATTACTCAAATTGCCGCTGAGATATTCACCGGCGATGTTTCCGGATACGCCCGTACCGTAGCGCTTTTCAAACGCCGGCTCATCCTTGACGATCAGCACGAAATCCCCCGCCCCCAGAGTGGTAACGTTACTGCCGGCAAAGGAAAAGTCTATTCCATCCGTAAAGGAGACATAACTCAGATCCAGGCTTGTCGTGCCAATATTTTTCAGTTCGATAAATTCAAAATCATCCTTGTCGGTAAAGCCGGCGGCTTCTTCCGCGGGAGAGGGCGTAGCCGGATTATACATCACTTCCGTAATACGCAGATAGTCCAGAATGCCGGCTGAGAGGGGCTCGTCCACCACAAACTGATTCGGTTCCGACCAGTGACTCCAGCGACCGGTATTGTCCTTCATTTTGCAGCGCACGCGATACGTATGACCGACTCGAACGCCGTCGGCAGGAATGCGTATCGTATCGGCAAAGGTAGTGATTTCCTCGCTTTCCCATACGGGCTCAATTTCATAGTGTCGCCGCGCCGCAGCGGAATACACCGTGGGAGTATCGCCGGCGCCGGACAGTTCCGCGATGAGTTTCACATCGATAGATAGATCCGAACTACCCAGCGTAGCATTAATAACCTGAATCGCAATTACATTCGTATCATTTTGTAGGTAGTTGGATGGCGGAGGTAAAGAAATATTATAACTCCAGGAAGCGTCCCCCACGCTATAACCATAATCCGAACTTTGGGTATCATAGGGTAGAAAAGCTGCGGGAAGAGCCGGCGTACGATACACTTCGTATCCGTTAATCCAGATAATACAGGCGTCATCGAGGTAAAGGTCAAGATACAAATTTTCAATTTCGGATGTATCCGAGACCGTAAAAGTATTGCGTAGATAAATCGTGGAATAATTGCCCTGCATATCGTTCAGCGGCGTGTTGTCATCATTATCGCCATAGCCGATACTGGTCTGGGCATTCAACTCCCAGGAACTATCGTTGTAATTCAGTTCCCGCCAGGCGTCCACCGGATCGGATGGTTCCTCCGTACCTTTGAAGTAATTCCAGGATGTATCTTCACTGTCCATCAGAGGAATACTATTGTCGTCGCCGCTACCATCAGACGGGCTATAGGGCTCCACCTCGGCGATACGCCATTTTAACGCCGCAAACGTTCCTGAACCCTGCGGATCGCTGAAAGCGCCGGTCTGGAACCATAGATTATTCTCGGGATAATCCGGATCGCCGATATAAGTGATCTGGGGCGTGTCCGGAATATCGAGATCCGAGGCCAATTCGTCCAACGTGGGTTCCGGCGGAGTACCGGAGGAGCGGTGGGTGACATAATCCTTCATCATTTGCACCAGATTCGGAAAGCTGCCCGTATAGATGATGGTTTGGTAGAAATGATAACCGGTATAATTTAAATGCGGGCTGTAGTCCCACAAAGCCTGGTCAGCATCAATAAGGGACAAACCGCCGTTGGGATCATCGATAACGTCGGAATATTCGTCCAGCAATTGCCAGGCCTGGTCTTCATTGAAAAGTAGATCCCGGATTTCGCGGATTCGATTATCCCGCATGATCCGGAGATCCGCATTGGTCCAGAGGCCGTTACGCGAAAAGGGTTCTGCTCCATTAGAACCGCTGTCGAACATATTATCCTGCCAGGACAGATCGAGATCCCAGGGCAGGAACGACCAGAGGTCCGTATCGGGATCGTGATAGTAAAAGAAATTCTTATATCCCATGTCGTAATGATGAATGCCTTCGCAAATGGTCCGAAAGCTGAAATACCGCTCCACATCCACATGATTCAGCCACCAGTTGGCGTCCGGACCGCTGCTGTAACCACTCGTAAAGGCAGACAGGTCGGAACCGTCGGAGGGCTGTGTAGCTCCCTGGTTATTCTGGTTGCTACTGCTTCCGTCTTTATAGAGGCTTCCGTCCGGGAGATTGTGTTCGTCCAAAAAGTACCCGTCCATTTGTTCGACGGCCAGATACAGTCCCCAGAAATCGCCTTCATACTGGGTTGGATCGGATTCGGCCGACTCATCAATAATCCGAAATTGCAGCCAATGGGTTTTAGGAGCCGGAACGCCTACCAGATTGAAGAGTCGATACCCTACTCCTTCGAACATACCGTCCTTGCCGCGAATTTCGGCACTGGGATTCTGAATCGTGGAAGACAGATTCAGCCGATTCCACCGGGTATCGTACTTATGGCCGTGATCGTCGCGGGCCTGGAAGTAATGTCCGCGGTTGAAATCAAACTTCCACATATTTTTTCCACTGTCATACCGATGCACTCCGCCTCGCGCCCGGTAGCGGATATGGTCATAGACCTTGCCGTCGTACACCAGAGAGCCGCCCCATAAGAAATCGGAACCCGTATATCCTCCCCAGGTACTGTCCTCCACATCCGCTCTTTTAGCTATGAGGTGATACACTGGTAAAGAACGCATGATTTTTGTACTGTAGGTAATTACATCCCCCATCGATCCCGCATCGCCCGGTTTAACAGCTCCGCTCCAGGTCGGTACGCCGTCATAGACAAAATAGGCGAAGTTCGGTTGCGGATCATCCGCATAGGGCGCTCGAACGCTGCGGTTCCCCGTATCCTCCACGGTAATACGATAACGAACCAGTCGGCGATGAACCTGCAAAGCGGACGGCATCGCGACGGAATAAATATCATCGCCGGCGATTTCGTCGCCGTTCACTCCGTCATCATGCATCGTTAAATCCGTCCAGTCCGATTCATACGCGGCGTCATTAAGATGAATATAATTGCCGGGATCGACCAGTTGATAAAGCAGTGTGACCGCACCCACGCCGTCGTTGTCAGTGACCTTAGCGGTAATCGTGACGACCTCGTTCGATCGGGGTTGTTCGGGACGATGTTTCACTTGTCGAATATGCGGCGGGATATTCACCGCCCATACCTCCGTATTTTCCTCTCCGGGCGTGGGATACGCCGAGCGCCAACTGCCTCCCAGATCGTTATCCAGGTTGGGATTCATTAACTGCATGGAATGTCCGCTGCCGGCATGGGCATCGTCATCCGGTACGGGATCGCCCACCGTAGGCCAGGGAAAACCCAACTGGTAATCCACCTGATCGATCACCTCGCCTACGGCATTGCACAGGCGGATTCGTTCCCCTTCGTTTTGCAGACTCCCGGTAAACGGGCCATACACTTTCCCGGCGGAAACGCCGTATTTGCCCTCCACCGTAACGGGATTGACGGCCCGGTAAGGATCTTCCGTTACTACGAGATAATCATCCGCAGCCAGGATCGTATTGGCGGGAAAGGTGTACGTAATACCGTCGCAAAAATGCCAACCCGAGATATTCACGGCATCGGGGCCGGGATTGTATAATTCCACAAATTCCACTAATTCTGTTTCGACATCCGGATTCGAATGGATTTCGTTGATCACCACGATTGTCGTGGGCTTGTTTTCTTGCAACCAGTTTTGAGCCAGCAGATTAAAATCATCAAGATTCACACCCGCTACTCCATTCATATTGGCAACGCCTCCGGGAGTATCCAGCCACTGTTCGAGAAACAAAAATAAATCCGGCAGGTTGACGATACAGTCGCCGTTCATATCGCCGTACAGACAGAGCGTGGGACTCTCTTCCGTGGTGAAACTCCAGTTATCCCCCGGCACCGTCGGATTGCCATCCACATATTCATCCACCCGCCAATGGTACGTCGTAAATAATTCGGGCGTAGGGAATCCCGGGTATTGCGGCGCCGTAACTTCGCCCAGATAGGGTAAGGGAAATTCCTCCCCGCCATAAACTTTATACGAGGTCGCGAAACTATCGCCCGTCCAGAATAAATCCGTTGTCGGAACGCCGACGTTTACGGCGCCCTCATACGGTATGGGATCTGTGGCTCTACCGCCCGTGGTGAACGTCCATTCGGTCAGTGCCGGATACGTCTGACCCTCGTCGATTACATCCACCTGCCATTAATAGGCGGACATATAGTCCAACGGCGGTGAGTAACTGGCCTCCGTTAGACCGGCTGCCTGAATAGTCCAATTGCCCGGACTCGTACCTAAATAGAAATTATAACTGGGATCTGTGACATCTCCCGAAACTTCCCAGGTCAAAGTGACGTCTGGAGATACTCGTTCCGCTTCATCACCGGGATACGGATTCCGGGCGTACGATCCGGTCTCCCCGGAGGTTATTTTGATGGCGGCCAGGCAGCCGCGATAGGCATTCCCGTCGCCGCTCCAACGGCTCGGCAGCGTAATCGTTATCGTATCCGTCGTAAGTGCGTTGGAGGAATCGATGTAGGCCCGAGTGCCGGAACCGGGATTCCACATGTTGGTCGCCGTGACGGTCTCAATAATCGGATCGGTGACCAGGGAACCATCCCGAACGCTTACGGGGTAAAAGGATACTCCGGTATTATCGGTGCAGTGGTAGAATCGCATGACGTAACTGGCGGCGCCCACGTCGGCCAGCCAGTCGGCCAGACCCGTAATCGTAACATGGCAGCCTATTCCGGTAACCGTTTCTCCGTCATCGAGATAGAGACGGTAAAGCTGTTCGTCCGGCGTGCTTTCGGGACCGCCCGCCCAGGTGTTATTGGACGCCCATTCAACGGTTATGAGACCGTTGCTGTTGTTGAGTGTTAAAGGGGCGCTTGAGTTGGGATAAATGTTAGACTGGCCTGGATCGGTGATAGGGCCGGAATCCGTCCAGGTACTGAATCCGTCGGCGGTTTTACCTTCCAGATGAGGATTTGGCCAACCATCAACGAAATTAATCCCAATCGACTCTGCATGAATTTCGGAAGTATAAAACAGAACTACGACGAGATAAAAAACAAAAGCTCCCTTTGTAAATCTATGCATTCTCTTTTCACCTTAACTTTGCATCAGACCCGTCAAAAACCTACGCATTGTAACTATATTTATAGTAGTACTTTAGGTGTATTACTCCTATCGGTTGCACCAAGCGTCCTAATTACCGTAACTTCACCCGGTACATTATAAATAGAAGACGGGGCTTATACCCACAACAAATACAAGCCCCATGTATTTTCACACAAACCCTTTATTCACAATCACTTATCGTCTTAATCCAAGGGGCGCTCCGGGGACCAGCAGTCGCGCTCGTTGTTGCACTCCAGCCAGGTACGCAGGAAAATCTCCAGATCCAATAGATCCTGTACGCAGTCGTTGTTGTAATCGATGGTTATCGGTTCCAGACAAATCACTTCGTCCTGTCGGATATCCGTATAGAGCAAAGCGATCTCAAATCCGTTGAGGGGATAGTTATAGATACGAATCTCATCGATGAGACCCTGATAACCTGCGTTAATACCGTTTTCTTATCTGACTAAATCTTCGGCGCCAAATAG
>CAZNQT010000161.1:0-9156 GCA_964574885.1 uncultured Pirellulales bacterium | reverse complement strand
TTGAAACGGTTTCCTATGCCCTTTTCGCCGCATAGGGAATGGCTAAACCGCACTATTTCTGAAGAGGTACGAATTCGTCAGTTAATAGATAATGATAATTATCAAGAGGTCATTCAGTTTGTTGATAAAGCATATGGAAGATAAGAAAATATACCAGGCACTCCCGCAGAGGAGGATGGACTCGCATCTTATTTCAGAAGAGAACAATTTTAAAGAAACGAGGGGCAGTCACCTATATAGATAGTGATATAACATAATTATCCCGCTTACATCTCTGTGCTTTCTGAGTTCTCTGTGACTTCTCATCTCTGGCTGGGAATCGTAAACGGGTGATTAAACTATTGCCCCCTGACTGCGCAGGGGTCCACGGTACCGAAAGAAGCCTTTCGCATCGAAATACTGGATTCGACGCTTTCGCGGGAATGACAAAAACTGTTTTCCGCAACAGGAACTAATTCAAATTACGTCATTTTTTAATTTCGCCCTTTCAGGGCTTAATCTATTTCAGCTTTTCGTAATGCCAGGTAAGTTTTAATGATTTACATTTTTTCCGGATATGGTAGCATTCCGTATGGATGCGGGGGTAGAGGAGTAAATTATGCTGCAAGCACGCATAACTCGTCGGGAGGCGGTGAAAGCGGCGGTGGGACTGCCGTTGGTGGCCGCGGCGTCTCAGGGAGCAAGTCCAAAGTCGAACTCAAAGAAAGAAGTAGCGATCGGGATTGCCACGTTGGGATTTTCCAACAGCAGCAACGCTCAACTGGCCCAGACGCTCGCCGGGCAGGGGATTAAAATGGTGCAGTTATTTTTCAACCAGACCGACAGTCGGTATTGGAAATATAACGGCCGCAGTGATCTGTCCGATATGACGGTACAGCGTAGCAAGTCGATTGCAGCGTCATACCGAGCGGCAGGTGTTACAATTCACAGCCTGGGAGTCTATACTAACTTAATCCATCCGGACGAATCAGAGCGCCGGAAGAATTTAGCTTACTTTGAGGATATGATGAAGATCGCCGTTGCGATGGGCGTACGTTATTTGATTACCGAGGCGGGACACTATCACCCGGAAGGACCGTCGCCGTCCGTGGCGTATCATTTTCAGGAGGAAGTCTGGAAGCGAACGGTCGCCACCGGGAAACAATTGGCGGCCCTGGCAGATAAACATAGCGTTACCGTTTTACTGGAACCGTTTTTTCGTGGTTTTTTTGCCAGCGCCAAACGAACCCGCCTGTTTCTGGAAGAGGTCAACTCACCGCGTATTCGCGCCCTGCTCGATCCCGCCAACCTATTGGAAGTTAATGATCTCGAAGAGATGTTCGCTCAGTTGTCGCCCTGGATCGATTGTATGCATGCCAAGGACCGGAAATTGCACGTAGATCGAGGCGTACCGGCGGGTCAGGGGGATCTGGATTATCCGAAGTTCGTTACGTTGGCGGCTCAGCATGCTCCCCACGCGCCTCTCATTTTAGAGTATGTCGGATCGAATGATTATCAAAAAACCCTTCAGCACCTGCGTAACACCATGCGCGAAGTCGGCGTGAGGGAGAAATAACTAAGAGGAGAGTTATTATGAATCGTCGTCAGTTCCTTCAAGGAAGTACGGCTGGATTAGCGTTATCGGCAGGAGGTTTCTTTTCGCCCGTATTTGCCGCACCTAAGGCCCAGCGCGTTGGACTGATTGGTTGCGGCTGGTATGGGAAAGGCGCACTATTCCGTCTGCTGCAAATTGCCCCGGTGGAGGTGGTCTCGTTGTGCGACGTGGATTCCAAGATGCTGGCGGAGGCGGCCGAGATGGTAGCCTCGCGCCAGGCGTCGAAGAAAAAACCGCGCACGTACGGGGACTACCGCGAGATGCTCAAGAAGGAAGAACTCGATATAGTCCACGTGGCCACTCCCGATCACTGGCACGCCCTGGCGATGATCGCCGCCGTCAAGGCAGGGGCAGACGTATATGTCGAGAAGCCTATCAGTGTGGACGTTGTGGAAGGCCAGACGATGCTCGCCGCCGCCCGCAAGTATAAACGTGTGGTACAAGTCAATATGCAGCGGCGCAGTACGCCGCATCTGGTCGAGGCGCGCGACCGGATTATCAAAGAGGGTAAGCTGGGCAAGATCGGTCATGTTGAGATCTGTTGCTACTATCATATGCGTGCGCGGGGTAATCCCCCCGACACGGCGCCGCCGGCGAACTTGAATTATGAGATGTGGACGGGCCCGGCGCCGATGCGACCCTATAACTCCTGGGTACACCCCCGAGGCTGGCGCGCCTTCATGGAATACGGCAACGGGATCGTCGGCGATATGTGCGTTCATATGCTGGATATGGTTCGTTGGATGCTAGATTTAGGTTGGCCGAAGCGGATCAGTTCGTCCGGGGGCATTCTCGTGGATAAAGAGAGCAAGGCCAATATCTCCGACACCCAGATCGCAACGTTCGACTTTGGCGATCTGTCGGTGGTATGGACTCATCGCACCTGGGGCAATGCACCGGATCCGGCATATCCCTGGGCGGCCTTCATCTACGGCGAGAACGGAACGCTCAAGGCCGACGTACATAAATACGATTTCATTCCCCGCGGCAGGGGGAAGGCCGAACACGGCGACGTCCTCTATGAGTATGATAAATATCCGGAAGATAAGACGGAAAAGGACCTGGAACGTCACGTCGCGTCCGCCATGCGCAGGCACTGGCAGAATTTTCTGACGGCCATCGAATCGCGCGGCAAGCCGGTATCGGATATTGAACAGGGATATATCACCGCGAGTTCCTGCATTCTCGCCAATATCGCTTGTAAACTCGGACGAACCCTACATTGGGATCCCCAAACGAGACAGGTCGTGGGAGACGCGGAGGCCAACCGCCTGCTGCGCCGACCCTATCGCAATCCCTGGATCCATCCCGATCCCGATACGGTTTAAGTGGAAGCAGTCAGTAAAATGAAGGTGCTGCGGCAACAGATAAAAGCAATCAGCAAAATATTTTTACGCGGCCTCATGGCGATTTTACCTCTTGCGGTGACGGTCTATGTCCTGTACTGGCTGGGCCGCTCAGCCGAAGCGGTCCTGGGCGCATTGCTGCGCACTATCTTTCCTGACGACAAATACCTGCCCGGCATGGGGATGCTGTTTGGTTTTGTCTTAATCCTGCTGTGCGGGATTCTGTTACGGGCCTGGTTTGTGCGACGACTCTTTGCCTGGACCGATCGGGTGATGGAAAGCGTACCGCTGGTAAAATCCCTATACGGCGCCGTCAAAGACCTTATGCGATTTTTCGATCCGTCCAAAGAAGATGAATTCGATAATGTCGTCATGGTATCCGTCCCGGGCACCTCTCTAAGCCTAATGGGATTTGTCACCCGGCAGGATTTTACGGGGCTGCCGTCGGGCATCGCCCCTAAAGATACGCTGGCGGTATATTTGCCGATGAGCTATCAATTGGGCGGTTTTACCGTGATCGTGCCGAAAACCCAGGTACAACCGGTCGATCTGTCGGTGGAAGAAGCGATGCGTTTTTGCCTGACCGCAGCCGTTTCCACCGGCAAACCCGAACTGCAGGTTGAATCCGAGGAAACAAAATCAGAAGAGAAACCTTAGTATAGAATTGAGAGAAGTTATGAATGAAAAAGCTATCGTAACCCAGATTGGATCGTTGCCGTTTGAGGATGTCGAGGAAGCGGTGGAGTACAGCTTGCAGCATGATATACCGTTTCTACCGGAATTGCCGAAACGGGGGGACGCCATGCTGGAATATATAAAAGATCCGGGCCGGATGAGTTGTCTGGAGACGTTCAAGCGCAAGACAAAAGGGCGAGAAATTGTCAAAGTGCAGTGCATCGGTCCGGCGACGCTGATCCTGAGCGGCTACAGTGAAGACGATGCGATTACCCGCGTATGTGAGCACGTAACGGCACTCCTGGACGGTGTAGAGGCCGGACAGATCATTCTGTTTCTGGACGAACCGGCCTTGGGTCACGCCGGATTCGATTTTCAAAGCCAATGGGCGCCGATCTTCGAAAGTTTTGAAGTGGTGTCGGGAATCCATACCTGTGGGAATATGAACTGGGACATCATGTTTGAGTCGGGGATTGAGATCATCAGCTTTGATGCGTCGCAGTTTGATTTGACGAAATATCCGGGCTATCGCAGCGGCAAACGAATCGCCTGGGGGATCAACGCCCGTGAGGACGTCAAAGATTTTCAGGACGGGGATTTATTAACGCTGCCCTGCGGTATGGGTCCGAAAGTTTATCAATCCACGGATTGTGAACCGCAACTCCGCAAACTCCTGGAGATTTCGAGCAATCTATAGTTACCGCCGTTTATGCAAGTTACCGACTTCGGTGGGACATTGTAGCCTCCGCTAGTAAGCGGGGGATAGGTATCCAGATCAAACCACTGGGTAATCGACCCCCGGTTGCCACCGGGGGCTTGAACTGGATTTCCGCCGGTTCAATAGAAATAAAAATTCCTATGCCATCCAGTTAATCGCCGGTATCCGCGGCAGGGGGGGTAAAGACTCGCTGGCCTAGTTCTCTATCGAGCATAAATAAGCCATGGGGTTTATCTTTGATCCGGCGGAGTTGGGCCAATATTTTATTGACATTGTCTTCCTCTTCGACTTGTTCTGTGACGAACCACTGGAGAAATATTTCCGAGGCGTTGTCCCGCTCGTCGCGAGCGAGGAAAACCAGGTCGTTGATCAGGCCGGTAACTTTCTGTTCGTGCGTCAGGGTGGCCTCCATCGCATCGAGAGGAGAAGCCCATTCCGTGGGCGGCGCTTCGATGGCCTGTAAGGTGACTCTGCCGCCGCGCTCGATGATATAGTCATTAAATTTCAGGGCGTGAAATTCTTCCTCCTGGGTTTGCACGCGCATCCAGTTGGCAAAACCGGGCAGGTTGATGGATTCAAAGTACGCCGCCATGGACAGATACAAATACGAGGAATAAAATTCAGCGTTAAGCTGGGCATTGAGGGCTTTTTCTATTTTTTTGCCGATCATGGTTATTGTCCTTTCCATAAACCGTGCAGGTTGCAGAATTCCCGGGCCGACACGGAAGCGGCCTCCACTTTAAATGTGGTTTCGGGCGTTTGTCCCGGTTCGAGAAATTGACGGTATGCCTGGCCGTCGGCGAGGAGTTCAATCCATTCGATGTAGTGTTTTGCTTCCATCGGGTGAGGGACGCTGCCCACCTTGACCTTGTACCCGCCGTCGATCTTCTCGAGGACCGGAACGTGCTTTTCCTTGGCGGCATCGACGGTATTTTCCTTCTGCAAGAGCATGGGCTCATTACAACAAACCAATTGTCCGACGCCCCCGTGTAAGACCTCCACAATATTGCCGCACACTTCACATTTGTAGATTTCCAGTTGCGTTGCCATGATTATACTCCTTTCAAGTATTTCAAGTTGAATTTGTTATACCAAGTTCTTGGTGTTTCGCTCGTATTTCATCCGCCAGTTTATTCAGCATGGAAAAGTCATTTTCCTGCGGATATCCCTTGACTACTACCGGATCCAGTATTTCCGCTTTCAGATTGGTCATCATTCCGGTCAATTGCTCCACCATCTTGCTGCCCCAACTGTAGGAGCCAATCACTGAAACAAACCGGGTTTTCGGCCTGAGGGCATTGGTTAAAAATGCCGCGTACGCCGCCGTGGGATGGGGGCCTACCAATACCGTCGGGGAGCCAATCACGACCGTGGCCGCATCCACCAGTGCGATCGCCAGTTTCCCGATGTCAATCGTGGCCAGTTCGAACTGTCGTACGGCGATACCTCGTTCGATCAGTGCGTCCACAAAATGAGAAACCATGGCGGCCGTGCTGCCGTGCATCGAAACGTACGGCAGGATGACTTCATTTTTCACGTGGTCCGAAGCCCAGTCCTTATAAGCCTCGAGGATGAATTCCGGTCGGTCGTAAATCGGCCCATGGCTGGGAGCAATCATGTCGAGGTCCAGGTCGGCCAGCTTTTGCAAATTACGGTTTATCTGCTGCCGAAACGGCATCATAATTTCCGCATAATACCGCTTGGCCGGTTCATACACCAATGTCTCATCGCCATTTACAAACAGACTGCTGCTGGCCAGATGAGCGCCGAAGAAGTCACACGAGAATAATATTTGTTCCTCCACTAAATAGGTCCCCATGGTTTCCGGCCAGTGTACCCACGGCAGGTAAACAAACCGCAGGGTTTTATCGCCCAGCGACAACTCCTCGCCGTCTTCAATAGTTATTATCTTGTCTTCAGGAAGACCGAGCAGCTTGCTCAGCAGGTCTCGGCATTTCGGATTGGTAACGATCTTGGCTTGAGGGTATCTGGCTAGAACCTGGGGCAAGGCCCCGGAATGATCCTGTTCGGCATGATGAGCGACAATATAATCAATTTGATTTACGTGTAGGGCTTGCAGGTTCTTGAAAAGAATATCCGTCATCCGGGGTTCCACGGTATCCAATAGGGCGGTTTTGGCGCTGCCTTTGACCAGATAGGCATTATAACTGGTGCCATCGGGCAAAGGGATCAATCGGTCGAATAAACGGGCATCCCAGTCTATGGCGCCCACCCAGTAAATGTTCTCTCGTACGGTCCGCAATGACGGTCTCCTGTGTCCTTGATAGTTCGTAACGTCCCTGGTTGCCTACACTCTATCAAAGTCTGTTGTCGAATCAAGAAATTATCTTCGTTGCCCAAGGCAAACGAGTTTACCAAACGCAATGTTTATTTGACGTTTTTAAAGTATTCCTGGGAACCGTTCGGATCGGGCTTCATTGTATCATCGCCGGGTTTCCAGTTGGCCGGGCATACTTCGCCATGCTCGGCCACGTATTTGAATCCATTGATCAAGCGAATTAATTCGCTGACATTCCGGCCGACGCCCAGATTGTTCACGGTAAAACTTTGCAGGATGCCCTTCTCGTCAATGATAAATACGCCCCGCGCCGCAACGCCGTCTTCCAGCAATACTTCGTAATCGCCGGCGGCTTGTTTCCCCAGGTCGCTCAGCAACGGAAAATCAATCTGGCCCAGACCGCCCTGGTTACGCGGAGTATTTTTCCAGGCCAGGTGCGTATAAGGACTGTCAATCGATGCGCCTACCACCTGGGCGCCGATCTTGTCAAACTCCGCCAATGATTCCTGAAAGGCAAGGATTTCCGTGGGGCAAACAAAGGTAAAATCGAGCGGGTAGAAAAACAATACCAGGTATTTTCCGGTAATTTTTTTACCATCAATAGTCAACGCACCGGCCTCATACGAAAGATCGACGATATTCTGATCTACGACAGCCTGTCCCCTTATAGCAGGAGCCGGTTGGCCCACTTTAATCATGAATTTTTTTTCATCAGACATCACAAAGTTCTCCTTTTACTTCTTTTTTAACTTGGTTTCGTATTAATAATTGACTGCTTCCAACTCAAAATGGGCCTGGGGATGGGCACAGGCCGGGCATTGATTGGGCGCTTCGACGCCTTCGTGCACATAGCCGCAGTTTCTACATACCCAGCGAACGGGCTTATCCTTCTTAAAGACCGTACCTCCCGCAATGTTTTTCGCCAGGGCGCGATATCGGTCCCGATGACGAGCCTCCGCCACCGCGATACTGCGTAAAACCGTAGCGATTTCTTTGAAACCCTCCTTGTCGGCGATTTGGGCGAACTCCGGATACATCGATTGGGTTTCATGATCTTCGCCCCCCGCCGCTTCCTGGAGATTCTCGTGGGTGGAACCGATTACGCCCGCCGGGAAGGCCGCTGCGATTTCCACTTCTCCGCCTTCGAGGAATTTGAACAAGCGTTTGGCGTGTTCTTTTTCCTGATTGGCGGTTTCCTCAAAAATGGCGGATATTTGCACGAAACCGTCTTTTTTCGCCTGACTGGCAAAATAGGTGTAACGATTCCGTGCCTGGGATTCACCGGCGAATGCCGTTAATAAATTTTTTTCCGTCTGACTGCCTTGCAATTGCATTGTTTACCTCACTTTCCACTTGCCGCAAAGGTTTAACCTGATTATGGGTTTGCTTGTTCTGCTTACACGAATTACATATCCCTTCAAAATAAATCGTTTTCCGCAATATAGTAAAATCATCCAGGATCGCCGGTGTCTGTATATCGCCGAAATTTACGTCATAGATATCTACGATCTTCTTGCACCTGAGGCACTTAAAATGTTGATGATCTTCCAGATGTCCGTCAAACCGCTTGGCATCGCCGGTTCCCTCTACGGTAAAGGCGGCGCCGATCTCATTCAGCGTCAACAGCGTCCGGTTAACCGTATCCATGGAAATATGGGGAAGAACACGCCGGACCGCCTGGAAGACGTGTTCCGCAGATGGATGCTCGGATGACTCGATCAGTGCCTGATAAACCGCCATCCGCTGCGGCGTGACTTTCAGACCGGATTCTCTACATTTCACGCTGAAAGCAGCCAGTTTATCGTTCAATACACAATTATTACTATGCTTTTCGCTATCGCAATCATCTGGAATTATAGATCCCTTTTACAGTATCCATCGCTATAAATCGTATATAACACTATATAGTAATAAATCCTAAAGAAAAACTAATCATCCTGTAAATATTTTTTATTATTTCTGTAACCTATTTGTAAATAATAACTTATATAAAATCAATTTTTTCTACTTTTGGAACTAATCCAATGAAATCCCCATGTTTCAGGAATTCTGAGATAGCATTTCTTCCCGCCGGGCCGTAGTTTAGGGTCCAGTGGTTAACGTACAGACCTACGAAGCTGTCGGCCAGGTCCAGATCGAGGCCGCGGCCGAACCGGAGTGCGTATTTTACTGCCTCCTCGCGATGATTTAAGCCGTATCGAATGCTATCACGGAGGATTTCGCTGATACGATACATGACATCAAATCCAAGGTCCCGCCGGATGATATTGCAGCCGAGCGGCAGCGGAAGTTTGCTTTTCTTAAACCACCAGTGACCCAGGTCGAGAATACAAAACAAACCCATTTGCGGATAGGTGAGTTGACCTTCGTGGATGATCAATCCGGCATCGGCGCGCCCTTCGGCGACGGCGGGGAGGATTTCATCGAACATCGTCACCGTATAATCAAATTTCCCCAGAACCAGATTCAGAGCCAGAAAGGCGCTGGTCATGGTACCGGGAATAGCGATCGTTTTGGCTTTGAT
>CAZNQT010000160.1:0-9170 GCA_964574885.1 uncultured Pirellulales bacterium | reverse complement strand
GATATATACATAATCTTCCGCGCCGATGCAGCTCATAAAAGGCCATTGAAATCGGCCCAGCGAGCGGCCTTGTTTGCCGAGGGAGATCCATCCGCCGGTTTGATTGTCGCGGATCAAAACTCGATGGTTGTCGTTGTCCACCACGTACGTTCGTTTGCCGTCGGGGGTGACCGCGACATCCGTCGGTTCGCAGGGCTGGTTGGGATCGTCCGGGGGCACTTTAGTGGGTACGGGAATGATTTGCACCAGTTTTCCCTCGGCGTCAACGACCCAGAGATTTCGGTCGCCGGGATCGGCGATCCAGAGTCGATCCTGCGCATCTATAGTAAGCCCGATCGGACGATGGAGTGGATGACCTTCAAAGGTATCGAGAGTGCTCTCCAATGTTCCTTCCGGAGAGAATCGTAAAATCCGGTGTTCCACGCCGTCGGCGACAAATACCCTGCCCCGGCGATCCACCGCCACGTCGGTCGGCATATGGATCGGCGGATCCAGGGTGGCCGAGAGGGTGGTAACGATTTTCGCCTGGATGCAATTTTGCACCGGAATCGGCGCGCCCGCGTAGAGCGGCATCGTTATCCCCAGCAAACTGAAATATAGCGCTATGGCGAGAGAATGGGATTTCATGGTTGTTCTCCGGGATGAGGCAGGAGATAGAATTCTTCTCCCGCTTGAATTTTTTGCATCTGGCGGGCCAGCGACGAATTCTGCAGGAGGGTCGTACGCTGCGGAGAATAACCTAAGGACTTAAAATCCAGCAATCCGGGTTTCTCGCCATGACAATCCAGACACTTATGAGGTTTTTCCAACAGGGATTTATGAATGGTTTCCAGCAACTCGCGCCGATCCCCGCTGCCGGGCGCCGCGTCGAGGCACTGGCGGGCCTGCCGGGATAATTCCTGATTCCGTTGCCGATAATGTTCTGCCTCGTTCTGGGGGACCACTTTGGCGTCGTATTCTCCCCGCGCGTGCTGGGGCAGTTCCCGGGCCAGTTGATCGACGGCATGACTCCAGACGGGACTGCCGGGTTCCGAAGTGTTGATCTGAATGAGTAGATAATTCAGGACCGAGTCCGTACCGATGACGGCAATGGTTTGTTTCAGCAGTTTCAGGATATACGGGTGCGCTCGATCCGGCTCCAAACGAAGCTTCTCCGAGTTCAGTTCCAGGTAACGCAGTAATCGTAAGATGGCGGGGGATCCTTGAATGTCCCCGGTGGTAAGATTCACCCAGCGGGCCGGGATCGGGGTTTGGGTTTCCGGTTCATGGCAAAATTGACACGCTAAAAACGTGGCATGGAAATTATCGAACGCGCGGACCCCTTTATTGTTTTGGTGAGGCATGGGACTATGACAGCCCTCGAGAGTACAGCCATTAAACGGGTCCGGTTGAAACCAGCGTTTCACCCCATGATAATGGCCTATGGGCGCCCGCACGTCTGTCTCGGCCATTTGCGTCAGGTCTTTTTGACGCAGGGCGTCGGCGCTCAAATACCCCTGCCATTTTAAAAACTGTGCCGGTACCTGCTGGGGTCGAAACACCGCGCGAAACAGGATCACTACGGACATACAACCGGCCCAGGCCACGATCAATAATACGATCAGGGCATGAATCCGAACGCGCAGGCTTCGGAGAATGCGAAATACCATTTTTTTACGCGGCGCCTCGTGAGAGGAGGTAGGTTCCGGATGGATTTGCGTTTCCGCTTCATCCAGCATGGCAGGATGGATCTCGGCCATTTCCTCCGCGGGGGTGTTGCCGGTGAACATGGCGGGCGAACAGGGAAAGGCGCCCGGCGCTAACAGGACATTCGCCAGGTGGACGATGCCCACGTGCAGCACCGCCAGATACGCCTCGAAACTATGAATGATGGTGACCACCGTTAAGGTGCGCCCCGGAAAATACCTCGTGGTAAAGGAATCATCCCAAAGAAACATGCCGGTAACGCCTAACAATACGGTCCCCCAGAGGACGCCGAAATATTCGAATTTTTCCTCCAGGCTGAATCGCCCCCATTGCGGCCGACGGCGACGCAAAAACAACAGATAGAGCAGATAGTGTCCCATCTTCTTAAAGTCGCTGGGATTCATCAACATGGGCAACGTCAAAAAAATACGCAGATAACTTTTTTGCGTACGTTTGTGTTGCTTCAAAATATAGGAACCGACATAAATGGCGAAATGGAAGGCAAACCCGACCAGCAGCAAGGCGCCGGCGGCACGATGGATGATGCGCGCGTTGCGCAGACCGCCGAACATATCGATCAACCAGCGCGCCCAGATAGTTTCCGCAAATTTCATCGGAAATCCCGTCAACACCAGGGTGAAAAAGGTCAGCACCAGAACCCAATGCTGCAGGCGTTGTGCCACGGTGAATCGTTTCAGCAGTTTTTGCCCCGCCGGTTGCGCCATCAGGGTTTCGGCACGATGATGGTTTTTAGCGTCGTCCGGATCGTGGCGGCCCACCACCACCTGGAACATATGCAGCACCGTCAACAACGCCGAAGGGCCAAACGTGCCGATAATCATCAGTACGAAAATCGCGGCGATAAAAAATTCAATCCCCCGACTGGTGGATAGTTCCAGATGCACTGCCGCCGATCCGACCTTCTTACCCGCCATCGGATGACACCGGGCCGTACGGCAGGTATCCGACAGGTTTTCCATACGGGTGGGTGCGCCCGGCGTGATATGCGACTCGATTTGATGCACGTTTTGCATCGGACCCACATGACAATCCAGACACCCGGCGGTTTCCACGGAACCGAGTAATGCCGCCTTGCCGTGAAAGCTGGCCAGGTAACTGGCCGTGCTGTCCGGCAATTCATATTTTGCCCGAATGGCCTCGTTGCTATGACATACGGCACAAACGCGGATCAGCTCCTTGTTGCTCCGCGCCGGGATGCTGCGGGCGTGCACGTGCCAGTAATAATGGCGCGTATCGACGGGCAGCCGGGCATCGTGACATACGTTACAACGACTTACCGGCGCCTCCGATTCCGCCCAATTGTCTCCCTTACGTCGATAGGTCGGTTCATCATGACATAACAAACACCGACTTTGCGCCGCTTCCAGAGGGGCCCCCAACAATTGATTGCAGTTATCGAGGGTTTCTTCCGTGTGGACGGAGTGCCCCAGCATGTTCCCGATGCGATCGTGCCCGAATCGGATTTCCAAATTACTGGCGTCGGATAAATGACAAAATTGAGTGCAATCCACCGGAGATACTTCTTTATGGGGCAGGACGGCGACGGCCTTGCGCGTATGACAATCGGTACAACGCAGCCGGGCATGAGGACCCAGCATTTGGTCGTAATACATCGGATCCACGTAAAACAATTTAATCCGCTCTTCGGATTTATCCAGGATCCCCAAACCGCGATACCGATGACAGACCAGACACCCTTCCGGATCGATGGCCTGTAGTGGGAGTGCGGCGGGCAAAACCGTGAGGACTAACGCGGCAAACACTATTTTTTTTCTACTCATAAATATACCCTGTGTATGATTCCGTATCGGCTTAAGGATTTTTTTCGTAGTGCGGGCCGATGATAAACTTACGGCCCTGTTGGATCTGTTCCATCTGACGAGCGATGGGCGAATCACGTAACGAACCTACTCTCCGAAGGGGATAGCCTAATTGCTTAAAATTGATTAAAGACGAATCGATATTATGACAAGGAGTGCACAGCAATCTGGTTGAAGAGACGCCCTGATGCACCTCGTCCAGTAAGGATTGCTTTTCGGACGCCGAGAGTTTGTCCTTCTTTTTCCGATAGGCGTGGGCAGCCGCCTTCTGTTTCGGGTTGAGTTCGGGACGCCGATGGTCCCCGTAATCTAGGGCGATTTTCGCGTGGTATTCGCCGTGTAAATGCAGATAGATATCCGTGCGTATGTTGTTGACGATGGAGCGCCACAGTTTTGAATCCGCATTGGTCGTCTCGAGGTGCAGGAGCCAGTTTTTCAACTGGGCGTTTTCATCCGCTTGTTCGACCGCCTCCTGAAGGTATTGGATCAACCTCTCATTGACGGCGCGCGCCTGGCCGGAATCGATCTGGTCCGTCTGCTCCAGATAGTCCGCCAATTGAAGAACCGCGGGCGTCGCATGCCGTTCGCCGGTCTGTAGATCATACCAGGCGGTTGGCAGGGAATCTTGATTCTTTCGATTATGACAGACGCCGCAATCCAGAAACGTTGCATGCATATTCAGAAACGCCCGCGTCTCGATCTTTCGACCGTGGGGGAGCGGCGCATGACAGCCCGCGGTGGTGCAATTGTTGGTCGGATCCGGTTGAAACCACGGCGGGATCTGATGAAAATGCGCCAGCGGACCTCGGGTGAGTGCTTCGGTGGTCCCGGTAATATAGGCGGCATGGGCCGATGATTCCCGCAGGGTATCGGCGGTCAGACGTTTCGGGATGTCCACGATCTCCGTAGGGGCAACCTCACGATGTAATAAAATCGAGAATAAATAATGCAGCGAAGTGTAGCTGATCCAAAGCGTCAGAACCAGTAAAACGAAGCTATAGGATCTTTTTAAAATCTGTAAGCCCAGGGCCCGTACTGTACTTTTCTTATGCTGGGGTTCTGCCGCCTGGAAATGAAGTTGGGCGGCTACTTCCTCCACTTTCGCCGCATGCCACTCCGCCAACTCATGGGGCGGCGCCTGACCCGTCAGCGTGCCGCTCGATAAGGGAAAGACCGCCGGGGCGAAGATGATCTTAAACATATGAACGACGGCAATATAGATAAAGGCCAGATACGCTTCGTCGGAATGAATGATATACGCGAAATTCAACGCCCGGCCGGATAAATACTTCGTGATCCCTTCCGTCGCCCAGAGCATCGCCCCCGTCGCGCCGATCATAATACAGCCCCAACTCACCGCCCAGTATTCGAATTTCTCCATGAAACTGAAGTGCCCGAATTTTGGACGCACCCGACGAAACATCATCAAATACCCCAGCGCCCGGAACAGATCCTTAAAATCCTGCAGGCGAATCATCATCGGCGATTCCAGGATCAGTTGTTTATAGCTCTTGGGATTGCCTTCTCGTCGTGCTTGGCGCTTGGCGCTGACAAACGTATAGATCACGTAGAGAATGTGATAGCCAAATCCGGCGAGCATCGTGACGCCGCTGATCCGATGTAATCGTCGCGCCATACTGAGCCCCCCCACGATATTGACCAGGGTCCTCGAAAAGGACATATCCGCAAATTTGATACACATACCCGTGTACACCAGCACAATAAACGTCACCGCCAACAGCCAATGCTGGATCCGCTGATGCACGGTCAGTCGTTGCAATAATTTTCGACCTTCGGGATCTTGCTGCATCAACTTTGCCAGCCGAGCCAGTCGTTGGTCTTCCGGATGGCTGCGACGCACTACGCCCCCTAAAAGTTCCAGTATGATAATCAGGAAGAAAAGTCCCATCACCACGGCCGTCAACAACACAAAGAAGGCCGCAACATAGAACTCCGGCGTGCGCGCTTGGGGATCTATGGGCAGATGAACCGCCGCCTTACTCATCGCCGGTGACGCCCCCGGATGACAGCGGGCGCTGCGGCAGGTATCCGAAACCTGACGGGGATTCACGCTGGATTGCGGATTCTCTTTCAGCAACATCGCATGGGCGTTGCCGATCTCGCTCACGTGGCAATCCAGGCAGGTGGCGGTCTTTTTATTTCCTAACAGTTGTGCTTTCCCGTGAAAACTGTGCAGGTAGCTGGCCACCGTATCATGATGGTGGCTCATTTGAGATAGAATCGCCGGATCACTGTGACAAACCGCACAGACCTGGATCAATTGTCGTGTCGGCCGGGCCGGCTGCAGACGACTGCCGAAGTGACGAACATAATACACCATATCGATGGGCAGTTCTCTTCGATGGCAGGTTTGGCAACGATGGATTTCGTAACGGCTCGTGCCCATCCTATCTCGATCCACGGCCCAGCGAAACAGCGGTTCATCATGACAATACAGGCAAACGGCTTGTTCGCTCTCCAGATCGTCCCGCAGCAGAGGAGGATCGAACTGAAGTGTGCGGAGTCGTTCCTCCGTATGGGCGCTGCCTTCCAGGTACCGCATCACATCCTGATGACTGAAGCGCTTTTCCAGCCATTCCGGCGAACTGACATGGCATTCCTGGGTGCAGTTGACCGGTGTTTTCACCCGATGCGGTACAACCGACACCTCCTCCGCCTTATGACAATCCGTACAACGCAGACGTGCATGCGGTCCCAACTGATACGCGTAGTATTCCTCGCTACAGAAAAACAACCGTAGTTCTTCCGTAACCGGATCTAATCGACTCAAACCGCGATACCGATGACAGACCAGGCACCCTTCCGGATCGCTCGCCTGACTGGAAGGGCATAGAACGCTCAGAAAAAGTGCCGCCGTCAATCCCGCAAGGATTCTGACGAATAATCCTGATGTCGATTTCTTCGGTTTCTGCAAAATTTCTTCCTTTATTACAATTTCAATTGGTTATTTCTCATGACAATCCGCACACATATCCTTGCTGGCCGACGGGGACGCAACCCGACCCGGTCCGATGAGCCACATGGCTTGATACGCCAGCGGACTATCTTTCGGAAACACACCTTCCTGGTGCGGATTATGGCAGGTGACGCAGGTCATTTTCCCTTCGGCATCTCCGAGCAGGCGCGTCGGTTTGGCGCCGGACTTCTTCAAACGTTCGAGAAGACGAGGGCCCGGACGCGTGGAACGTCCCAATAGCTCCCGGGCATACATAAACACCTGCATATCTTCGTTTATTTTAGCGCCCAGATGCCCCGGATTAAAGTAATCCGCATGCATCGGATGGCAGATTTGACACAGGATGCTGACCTTGCTTCGCAACCGTGGTTTACCCTGCCGTTGTCCTGTGCTGCGATCCGGAACCTCCTCATGACAAAACAAACATCGTTTCTCCATAATCTCATGCGGGGGGGATATCTGTAATATGTCCTCGCTGCCCTTGAGCATAACATGAGGGACAAAATGCGGATAACCATTGGGCTGATGACAGTTCTGACAAAATTTACGCTCGTTATTCTTCCAGCGGTCCCGCAAAAACTCAGGATTCAACAGGGGACGACGACGGGTCGAATCGCAATGATTCTTTACGTTATGGCAGGTTATACATTCTACCTTGCCGTCGAGCAGAGGCCAATTCAACGGTTTCGTATCTCGCGTTTTGTCCCATATCTGTCCGATCGGATGCACCTCGGCTTTGGCCTGGCGGCCGTCGTGGCATTGCAGACAGATACCATCCACTGCCGACGCTGGAATCGGCAGGGGCTTATCCTGCTCCATTGTGTGGCAGAGTCCGCATTTATCCGCCTGCCAGTGTGGATTCTCCGCCAGATACTTTTTGGCATTGGGATCTTCCGTCCGTGGCGGCCGGGTGGGCTGACCTAACTCTTCCAGCGGGGTGATCTGTGCTCCACAAAACGCCGCAAACACCCACGCCAACGAGAAAATAATACTCCACCTGATAATTTTGCTGTAGTGAACGGATATAGTTATTGCCTGACGATACTTGTTATTTGTTAACGCCAAATCGGCTTGCTCCCTCGCGTATCCGGGTTTGATTTTTGCTTCTTTTCGGGTTATTATATGGGTTTAGTAGTATTACGCAAGGGCTTGTGCCGGGATTCAACGCCTGGTTCGCATTGTGAAATGGGAATACGGATTACGATGGTAGTTACATCAGGAAATGGATTGGGAAAAAATCGTTGGGGGACTCTGGCTCTCCTGTGCCTCACTCTCCTGGCCGCAAATACCGTACGGGCCTTTGTGCCCGTGCGACCCGAAACTACGCCCGTTGAATCCCCCAAAGCAAACCTGGAAATTATCAACCACCTCACGCGCGGAGAATTTTCCTCCGTGACGGACCAATTCGATGCGGTGTTGCAGCAATCCCTGCCGCCGGAGAAACTGAAGCGGATCTGGCATACCTTACTGGACCGGGTCGGCCCCTATAAGAAACATCTATCCACCCGCAGCCGCAAACGCCAACAATATAACGTGGTCCGGATGACCTGTGACTTTGAAAAATCCCCGGTGGACATAACCGTCGTCTATGGCCCCCGGGGGGAAATCACCGGACTCTGGTTCAAACCTCATCAATGGAATATCACTTCTCAACAATATCGCATTCCCGACTATGCGAATCCCGACGAGTTCCAGGAACAGCAACTCAAAGCGGATACTCCTTCCGGTTCTATCTCGGCTACGGTTACGCTGCCGAAATCAGAGGGTTCCTTTCCCGCTCTGATATGGATTCAGGGCCCCCAACCGTATCATCTGGATAACTCTGACGATGGGAATAATCCCTTTCGCGATTTCGCTTTGGGATTGGCCTGTCGGCAGATTGTGGTCTTGCGCTATGAACGATCCGCTCCCTCGAACTCCGACAAAACAAACGCGCCGCCGCCCCGGGCAAACCCAAAAGAGGCCCTCATTCAGGATGCGCTCGCCGCCCTGGCCGCGCTGCGAAAAATGAAACAAGCGGATCCCCAAAAAATCTTTATTGCCGGACATGATCTCAGTGGGTTTGCGATCCCCTGGATTCTGAACCGGGATACGAACCTGGCAGGCGCCATCTTCCTCGCCACGCCCACCCGACGTCTGGAAGACGTCTATTTTGCCCAGATGAATTATCTCTTCTTCCTCGACGGGAAACTCACCGCCGAAGAACGAAGACAACTACAGAAAATAAAACGACAGATAACTCGCGTGCGAAATCCGAATCTCTCGGCCGAGGTTCCGGGCCGCGACCTGCCGTATGGTTTTTCCGGTGCGCTGTGGCGCGTCCTCCGCGATTACAATCTGCCGGCCGCCGCCCGCGATTTGAATATCCCCCTGCTCATCCTCCAGGGCGGTCGCGATTACCTGACCACCCTGGACGATTATCGTGGCTGGAAAACGTCTCTCGCCGATCGGCCGAATGTCAAGTTTTTGTTATACCTCCGGCTGAATCACTTTTTTATGGTCGGCAAAGGCGTCGGTAAAAGCGATCCCGATGAATACAAAATCCCCGGCCATGTCAGCGAACAGGTCATCGACGATATGGCCAACTGGATCAAACATAATTAGGGGGGGGGGGGGGGGGGCCGGGGCGGGGGGGGGGGGCGGGGGGGGGGGGGGGGGGGGGGTCG
>CAZNQT010000159.1:0-9188 GCA_964574885.1 uncultured Pirellulales bacterium | reverse complement strand
CCTTTGGACTAGTGCCCTCATTGGCAAATAATCCGTATATATATTAGGTCGGCGGGATTTGCGGCGGCAAGAGTTATTCACTCGGCAGGACCTGGCGCCAGGTGCCGGCGACGGGTTGGAGGTAGTTATGGAAAAACTTGACCGGTGCGGTGCTGTACACATCCGAATCATAGTTGCAGCGGGCGTAGTCATTCAGCTCGATATCGCCGACGGCAATCAAGGAGCCGTTGATCGTGGATGACGAATTGAGGATCACTTTTCCCGTGGAATAGACCACGCCGTTGATCTCGTTGGAGAAGGTATTCAAGACGCTACCGTAACCCGATTCACCGGGTAGATTCAAATCGACAAATCCGATTAGCGCTTCATTCAGATCCTCGTAGGTAATGATTTCAAACTGAGATCCCTGGATGATCAAAGCGGGGTAGTCGGGACGGGCGGGCTGCCAGTTGACGGAGATTTCGATCCGGCTGTCACTTTTAGGATTGATCAGGAACAAGGTGCCGACGATGCGACATTGCTTGATCACGACTTTTTGATTGGCGCAGGTCATCTTATAAAGACCGTTGGCATTGGTCAGCGGGCCGTAGGGATTGTTGGTAGGACTAATCAATACCCTTTCTATGGTGGAGCGGTACGCAATCGTCGTGGCGGTTTGATAATATGTGAAGATGTTGGAGGAACTGGGGAACTCCTGGGCGGCGCTGCCGGGCGAAACAACACCGGTAATATTAGTGGTTTCGTTGATAGTATTCACGGCCTCGGCGTCGCCGAAAATCCAGGTATCGGCGCCGCTTTTCTCGATTTTATCGTTGCTGGTCACGTTCCCTGTGACGCGTACATGATTACTGATTTTCACAACACCGCCGGCGGCGACGGCGTAGCGAAGAATCTCAGAGGGCGACTGTTGGGCATTGAGTTGTATCGTTCGGGTCAGACCGTTCACCGTAGCGGTACAGGTTAATTCGACCGGATCACTATCATTATCGGCCAGTACGCCATCAACCGTATCGATGCCGGTGACGGAATAGGCGGCATCGCCCACCTCGATATCCTCCAGCCATAGTCCGCTGGTGAGGGGCTGGCGCCACAGACTGTCATCCTTGGTATAACGCAGGGCGTGCCGGAGGCCCAGTTCGGCATAGACCGACGCCTGATCTACCTGGCTCGCGCCGCGCGACGTTTGGCGAAACTGTAAGATCTGATAGGAGATCCCCAGTACCAACGCCACCAGCACCAACGACGAAGCGAGAGTGAGAGTATATATACTGCCTAGTTCGCGGGATGTTTTCATGGCCATTACCTCTGCACCACTCCCGGCGCGTCAGCGATCACATAGATTTGTTGTTCCTGGATTTCGTCAGCGCCTTGGGCGTTTTCGCGACTGATGGTAATTTTAACTTCTTTGAATCCTTCATCGGACCCTTTCTTTTGGGTGAAATCATCCGCCGCCACGTAGTTCACTTCGACTGTGCGCGTATAATCCGAATAGGGATCCAATTCGTTTCCGTTCTGGTCCTGCGGCGGCGAAGCGGACCAGCCTTGATAATCATCTACGTCGTCAAATAAGCACCTGCCGGGTCCTGTATCCTCCCCACTTTCCACGCCGAAATTCGTAGGTTCATTACGGTCGTTGTAATTCTGCTGTTTGATTTCCTCGATCATCTGCAGAGCGAGATAATTGGCGGCGTCATTTTGCACCACGCTTTGTCGGGAACGCCCCAGATTGGCAAACAGCTTCATCGCGGAAACAACCAGCACTGCCAGGATAATACTGGACAGCAGCACCTCCGTATAGGCAATGCCCCGAACCGGGAATCTTGAATGCTTCCAACGGACAGGTAGCGTCTCTGCCCTCGGAGGCGTGTCCCATGAAGACTCCGCTGAGGGCGACGGGGCTACAAGATTACTCGTAGATTTATTGTTGTTCCACATTTCCCATGTCATTGATATTGATGACCATCTGTTTATCTCCCAGGGTAAGGACAATAGTCCCGCTGGGAGAGACATCCCCTTTGTTGTCGAAATTGACCTTGGTTTCGCCCCCGAAGTTCATGGTCAGGGACGAAATTCCATACGGGGGCGCACCCAGATCGACGTTGATATCGGATTTTCCAGTAAGGCTTTTGACGCCGATAGCCTGATAGCTGCAATTCGCCGTATCCACGACCAGTTCATAGGCCTGCTGATCCTGGCGCGCCTGGTTGGCGACCAGGCGTAGGTCGGCGGTGAGTCGATCGGCGGCCTGCTGGAGCTTGGCCTGTTGATGACTGCTGTTGAATGATAGGGTCGCCACCGCAGCCATGATCCCAATGATCGTCAGGGCGATTATGAGTTCAACCAGCGTAACACCTTGGGTATCGTGTGTCGTAGATGTTTCCTGATTTCGTTTCATGTCAATCCGACGCCTTATAGTTTCTGTGTTTACCAATAAGGATAATTAATTAAATGGACATATCGTTCGCAGGTGTCTGCCGCATCCGGACTCGTCTGCAGGGTGATTTTGACACTGCGCAGATACCGTTGATTCTGGTTATCCCAGCCGAAATCAGATTGCTGGAGATCAAACAGATACACGTTCTCTAACGCTGTCGTGGAGGATCCTCCATTTACCGACCGAGTGAGTAGGTAGTTCACGTCATCCCAGGCGTATGCAAACGTTTGCCCGACGCCATCGGACGCCCCGGTGAGGATCGGATCCGTAGTAAATTCGGCATAGACGGTGTGCCCCGTTGATTCCTCGATGATTTCAATTTTTTGAATCCAGTAGTGGGTATAAAGATTCCCCGCCGTCCAGCTAAGTGTATTATCCCCGTCATTGGGTGTAATGGTCCAGGAATCGGTGACCCAATCGTGGGAGCCGCCATGATTCGACGCCGGATCGTAATCCGCCACGACGATACTGCCATTGACTCGGATTGTTACGGGAGAACGACCATTTCCCGGCACCATAGCCGAATAGGCAGATAAATGAGTGACTTTCAAGGTATGGTTTCCGGTAGAGGATGCCGTGAAAGTTCCCGTGAACCCGCCGCCGTCCTGCTCGATCCGCCAAATCTCATAGGAGGAAGAAAAATCAAAGTCGCTGCCTGGAGTTATCGACATCGTATTGGTATTAGGACCGGCATTACGTACCGTAAAATTTATACTCGTCCCATCCAGGGAGTTAATCGTCTGGGCCCAGCGCAGCTCTTCGCAGAGGGAATCGAGAACGTTGCTTTGAATTTGTAAATTGGTCAGTGTGGTGCGGGTCTGCAGGGAACGCTCTTGAGTCCGGAACATGGCCACACTGATAGTGACGGCCATTATCGAAATCAGGATAACGCTGATCAGTAGTTCCGTGAGCGTAAATCCGGTCCCTCGGCGAAGGGGAAACAATGATATGGAGAAAACTCTTCTGCTCATAATGGAATTACGAAAAACGGGTCTCAAAACGCTTACAGACGTTCCGAGACCCGATAACTCTTCCCGTTCGGATACTTCGAGAGTATCGAATCCGAACCTAGGTACCCCCCTGGCTTACCAGGTATCAAACGTTGTGCCGTCGTTGGCGGTGTCATCAGTGTTTGCGATGATTTCCCCGGTCTGAGTATTATAGACCCACCCTTTGCCGTCACCCGGCGTGGCGGTAAGAGGTCCGGCCTGATTCACCACGTTGACCGTGGCCTTGCCTTTATTGTCGCCGATGGGCAACGTGGGGAAAGTGCCCCGGACATAGGGGCCAAAGGGGAAAAGAGGATCCTTGTCACTCGTTACGGCGCCGGTGGCATCGCTGTACATGGTCAACTGGTTGACGAAGGCGCCCTCGGTATCGGGGCCGTTCGACCCGTCGGTGACCTGAGCCGGGAATTTATTATTGTGCTCGCCGTAATACCAATCGATCGCATTACGCAGGCTCGCTAAATCCGCTCGCAACGCCGATTCGCCGGCATTGCGACTGCCGGAGCTGATGCGCGGAATGGCAATCGCGGCGATGATGCCCAGAATCACGATGACAATGACCAACTCCACTAAGCTGAACGCCTTGTTTTTGCTGTTCCCATTCATAAAACCTCTCCTCTATTTGTTTCGTTTTCAGGTATTAACGCGCCGATCAGTTTTTGTACTATAAAATATAACCTCCGTTTAAGCAAATCGGCGTACCCAAATTCTATAATTTTTATCGGTAGAATGACCGGAGCAGTTCATTTCGATACTCGTGACCGCGATTTTTCTTCTTCACCGACGGTATCGAATCTAAGGTCCGACCGCGTTATTCCACCAGATACAGCGGGATCCGCTCCTTTTCAATACCTAATATCACCGAATTCGGTTTTACTTCTAAAAGGCGATACGGTCCTATATGCGCGCCCCGATAAATGATTTCCTGATTGATGATCGCGTAAGAACCGTGCACCCCGATTAGGATGCCCGATAATTGTAAGGTTTGCGCCTGTTCCACGGGATTGATTTTGTTCTTGCTTTTTATCACCACGGCTTTGATCTCGGATTTCGACGAGTTGGTCGCCGCAGAAAATTCTTCCGTCGCGGTAAATAAATCACGTGTGAAAGAATAATCGTATAAGGGCGAAGCCAGAGTAAAGGGAGGCCACATTATCTTTTGCATTAGGTTCCGAATCTTCCGAACGAGATACGGCTCTTCGGATTTCAGCAACTCCGCGGGGATATTCGATAGTCCGTCGAGCAACTCCGGCGGAGGAAGAGAAGGCGCCTTCGGTTCGACGGTCGGCGTCGCACGGCGGGGCGATACCCTCGGACGCGCCTGACTGCTTTGAGGCGCACTGACGGAATCTCGATGAGCGGTCTTATCCCAGATCAGCGCGATTACGCCGATCAACAATACCCCAATATATATCTTACGTGACGTTGTCATAATGATAAAATTCTTATCCTGCGTATCCTTTACTTTCTTTCCGGCAAGGTATATCCGTTACCAATGCGGCCCAAACACATCGAGATGCAGGGTAATATCGCACCGGCCCGTTTGAGATTGCGACACTTGCCGGAGCGATAAGGATCGAACCCGCACATACGGTAAATCTTCGGTTAAGCGAGTCAGCAACGCATGAACCTGAGGAAACGAACCGCGCATCCGCAGCAGTAAGGTATGGCGGTCATAACGCAGACCGTGATGCACCTTCCCGGGCGAGATCTCATCCAAACGAATCCCACAACGGTCACATAACCAACCCATCTGTCGGACGACCTCCGGCATTCCCAGGCTCTCCTTGAGGATGTTTTTCGTCTTGCGCAGATTCGCCGCCAATGCCTGACGATGCTGGACCAGGGTTTTTAAATTGGACAGTTGCGTCTGCGCGGATTCGTTATCCTCTTGATACTGTTTCTGCTCGACACGCTGTTGGGCGAGTTTCTCATCTAAAGGCTGCACCATGAACAACCATGACATGGCACAGATACCTAACGCCAAGGCAAAGGCCACCAGGTCGATATCAAAAATTTTGGGTTTGCGGCATAGTAGCATACTGTTCTCTCCGACCGGTTTTCGTGGGGAGTAAACGACACTGGATTTCAAACTGAATCGCTTCCGACGCGCCCGAAGTCCCTCCTTGAGGACGCCAGGTCCGTTTTAATTCCACCTCTTGAAAAAAGGGAGTGGATCGCAGCACGGTCAAATAATCAGCTACCGCGCGATAATGCAATGCCCGCCCCCGCAAAAACATGGTCAACGGGGGAATCGATACGGCAGAAACGGCGGGGGACGAAGTCTCTTTCAAATGAAACATTTGTGCGCTTTTCGGGAGAGAGCCGGTGGACTCGGAGGAGGACGGCATCGAATCCGGACAGACAAAATCCATCGTCTCCAGGTAGATTAAAATCGGTGTGTTATCGGCTAAAAAGGAGGTCACCGTCACAAAGTCAACATATTGGCCCAATTCGCCGAGCAAGGCCAATTGACCCTGCCAGCTTTTGAGCTGGTTTCGTTCCTGATTCAAGCGTTCAATGTCTTTTTGCAGTCCATCATATTTCGCCGCGATGGTTGCTGCCGCACGATTTTCCCGCAAATAGACCAGGTACTTGACGCCGCTGAAGACGCCCGCGGCGCAGCATACGATCAGGATCAATGCCATCCAGTAGCGGATCCGACGATGTCGCTGATGGCCGATCTTGAATTCATCCGGTATCAGATCTACTCCCGTCATACTTCCTCCATTTGATGCAACGACAAACCCAGCGCCGTGGTCCAGTTGCCCCCTTGCGCGCGGGTGGCCGGCAGAGAATCCGTCAGTTCCGACAAGAGTCGATGCCCGAGGACCTGCACGGGCAGTTCAAATTGATCCGTTAGATAGCGATCCAGATTCCGGGTGTGTGCGCCGGCGCCGGTGAGATAGATCTTCTGTAACCGGGCGCCCGGATAATTGGTTATCACGTAATTTAACGAACGCGTCAATCCTTCCACGTAAGCTCTGAGTTCGCTTTGTAGAGCGGCGAATATCGTTTTGCCGATTTCCTGATCCTGTTCCGGCGATGGATCGCTTGGCTGGTAATACGTCTCCTCCCCCTGCCCATTGCCTTCCGCCCGTTCCTCCCTGGTATCTGCGACCGCACCGGCCAGACACAAGCGACGTGAATTACAATCAATTCCGAACCGTCGTTTGAATTGTTCGGCTCGGCCAAAGTCCACCGTCAGTCGCTGGGCTAATATCTCGCTCATCTCCCGACCGCCCAGTGCAAACCGTCGGCAAAAAAGCGGCCCTTGAGAATCGTGTGCCGTCAGCGTACTTCCGGAGTACCCTATATCCAGTACGGCTCTGAGCAGGCACTTCGAGTCCGTTGATTCTTGGGGATCCGGTGCTGACGATGCCGGGGCCTCGAAAAATCCTTCCGATCCGCCGCTGAATGTCGATAAGCGAGACATAACACAGGGCAGGGCGTCCACGCCTATGCAATGCATACCTGCCGATTCAATCCAATGGATGCGTTCTTTGATCCACTGTCCGTCGGCCGTGATGGCCATAATCCGGATACTCCCCGGTCGGTCCCCGTTAGGCCGGGGAAGGTAATCAAATACCGCCTGCTCCATCGGAAAAGGTAAATGCCCGCCCATTTGTAAACGCAGCGCACCCAGGACGGCATCACGCGGCAAACCCTCTTTGCCGGCCGGTAAGTCCACCGGACGCATATCCAGTTTTTCCGCGGGACAATGTATCACTACGTCCCGACCGATAAAACCACCGCTCTCCCGTAGTCGCTTGATTTGCGATATCACCTGCGTTTCATCAAAAATAGGCTCCGAGTATGAACCCCAACCCGGATCACACAATCCGTTGTTCTTCAACTCCCAGGCACTATATATCTGAAGCCTGTGATCCCGGCGTCGCAGTTGCACCGCGCGAATCGCCGTTCGCCCCAGGTCCATACCGATGGCAGAATATTTAGGTTTGAGCCAGTTAACCATATCATTCACTTTTTTACTGTATGTGTATCCGTAAACCGTCGGCCCTGCATGTCTCATCCGGAAAAACTGTGCCGGCGCCCATAGCGTTCCTATGCCGAAATTTGAGACAGATCAAACATAGGCAGCACCAGGGAGATTGCTACCGTTCCTATGATCAGTCCCATAAAAATCAGAATCACCGGTTCCATAATATTGGTTAGCGTACTAATGCGAGTATCGTTGTGGTCATCGAGATTATTGGCCAGCAACGTCATTACTCGTCCGATCTGAGCGTTTTCCTCGCCGGTATGTACCATCTGGGCAATACTCGGCGGGATTAGATTGCTTGTTAACATGATTTCATGCATCGATTGACCGGCTAACACATTATCGTGCACCTGTGTTAACATATCGATATATAAATAATTTTGCGTTGATGCTTTCGTTAGCTCTATGGATTCCAGCAACGGAACGCAGGATTCGCTCAGCAGACCGATCAGGCGAAAAATCCGCGCATTGATAATCGATTTGAGCATCGGCCCAAAAATCGGCAGTTTTAATGCGTTTCGTTGAATAAATCGTTGACCTTCTCGACTCCGCAGTCCCAGGACTAATGCCGTTATAACGACTCCCAAACCGATCAGGAGAAGCAAAGTATGATGTCGAACAAAATCAGATATCGTCAGCAGCGTTTGGGTTGAGGCCGGCAGGTTCACATTCATTTCCGTAAAAATAGCGGCAAAACGAGGCAGTACGAAAAATAGTAAAACAATCACTACCGTGGTGGCGATTCCCGTTAACAGGGCCGGATAGATCATCGCCGAGACGATCTTATGTCGAATCCGATCCGACTGGCGGGCCAACTGGGCCAAACGGTTCAAAATCACCGGTAGGGTTCCGGACGCCTCCCCCGCTGATATCATACTGCTGTAGATCGGATCAAATACCTCCGGATAGGACGCTACGGCCGAAGCCAGGGAACCGCCTTCCTCCACTTGCTGCCGTAGTCGGCACACTAGCTCTTGCCAATGACGCGAGGTGACCTGCCGCTCCAAAGCCGTCAACGACGGCGCCACCGGCGTTCCTGTCTCCAGTAGGATTGCCATCTGTTCCGTAAACAGCGGAAGTTCTCGTCGGGAGGCCTTGCGAGGATCCGCCATGGGCGCCGAATGAAAACGGTTCAGCATCCCCAGCAGTCCTTCCGACGATGAATGCTCCGATTCTTCCAGTAAACGAACGGGAACCAGGCCCATTCGCTTGAGTTCGCTAAAGGCTTCCGACTCGTTCTCGACCACGAGAGTGTCGTTAACGAGCATACCGGAGCGATTCAATGCCTGATAATTGATGATCATGAATTCGTTTCTGCCGTAGCGAGTTCTTCTTCCCTGGAATCCGAACTATAATCTCGATCTTCTTCCTCTTCCTCCAGGAAGCACACCCGCATCATTTCTTCAATACTGGTAATGCCCTGCTCGACACAGTGCATGCCGGCCTGCTTCAGATCGCGCCAATGGCTCTGTTGCATCAGCATCTCTTTGATTTCATTGGCCCCGGGACGCGTCAGAATTAAATTGCGAAGCGGTGGATTGATCTCCAGAACCTCGCAGATCGCGCGACGCCCCTTAAAACCGCTGTCGTGACACAGGGAGCATCCGATCCCTCGATGAAACGCTCGGTTCCGGGCCCCCTGCCAGCCAATTTCGTCCAATACGGTTTCTTCCGGAAAATAAGTAGTTTTGCACTTCGGACATATGGTACGAATCAATCGCTGAGCCACAACGCCGGCCAGACA
>CAZNQT010000158.1:0-9200 GCA_964574885.1 uncultured Pirellulales bacterium | reverse complement strand
CAATAAACCAATCCTGCGCGATCCGCATATTTTCCAGGAAGCGGATTATATTCTGGTGGAATCCACTTACGGCGATCGGATTCATGAGGACGTGGAAGACGTAAAGGGGCGACTGGGGGACGTGGTCAACACTACCTGCGAGGCGGGGGGCAATCTTGTGAGTCCGAGTTTTGCGATCGAGCGTTCGCAGGAGCTGTTGTATTATCTGAGCGAACTCTTGCGTGAAGGAAAGATCCCCCTTTTGCCGGCGTTTCTGGACAGTCCGATGGCTATACGCGTTACGGAAGTGTTCAATAACCATCCGGAGATGTTCGACGAGGAAATGAAGCAGTTGATCAAGAACGGCGATTCTCCGTTTAAGTTACCGGGTTTGACGATGAGTCGCACAACGAATGAATCCAAAGCGATCAATGAGATCGCCGAGACGATCATTATCATAGCCGGTTCGGGCATGTGCACGGGCGGGCGGATCAAGCACCACCTGGTGAATAATATCTCACGTCCGGAGAGCACGATTTTGTTCGTGGGGTACCAGGCGGTAGGGACGCTGGGTCGGCAGATACTGGAAAAGCCGGAGGAAGTTCGTATTTTAGGTGAAAAACGTCGTATTGAAGCGCGGATCGAGCGAATTCATGGTTTTTCAGCCCATGCGGATCGGGAGGAGTTATACGAATGGCTCAGCGGGATCAAGAATCATCCCCGGAATCTGTTCCTGGTGCACGGAGAGGCGGAGGTGTGTCAGAAGTTTGCGGAATTTCTGCGTGAGAAGAGGCCGTGGACTATCTCGGTGCCGGAGTATCGGGAAGAAGTAACGCTGGATTAAAGGAACCACAGATTTCACAGATTGCACGGATTGAATAGGAAATCCGAAATTCGAATATCGACCCTGCTTCGCCAAGGCTACGCAGCGGCAAGAATCCGAAACAAATTCAAATTACCAAAATCCAAAATTTTAAACAAACGATAACGTTTTATTACTACGGAATCCGCATGGGCTAAGAGCCCATCCTACGACTACTAAAATTGGAACCGCAGATAGACGCAGACGAATGTTATGGATGAAGGCGTACTGGTCAGTTTGGCGACGATCGTGGTGCTGGGTATGTTGGCGCAGTACGTGGCGTGGCGGTTTCGGCTACCGGCGATATTGCTATTGCTGCTATTTGGTTTATTGGTCGGGCCCATTCTGCGTATGCTCGATCCGGGCACGTCGATCGGATGCTTTCTCCATCATTTTACGATCGATTCGGACGATCTGTTCGGCAAATTATTGTTTCCCTTCGTATCGTTATCGGTGGCGGTGATTCTGTTTGAAGGGGGTTTGAGTTTAAAGATATCGGAATTACGGGAATCGGGTCGGGTGGTGTGGCTGCTGGTGACGGTGGGAGCGGGTGTGACTTGGGCGGCGACCGCGGCAACGGCTTATTGGTGTTTACGATTACCTTTAAATTTATCCGTGCTGCTGGGAGCGATTCTGGTGGTGACCGGTCCGACGGTTATCGTACCGTTATTGCGTCACGTTCGTCCAACACGACGGATCGGATCGGTGATGAAATGGGAAGGGATAGTAATCGATCCGGTGGGCGCGATCCTGGCAGTGCTGGTCTATGAAGCGATTACGATTCATGCGGGCAGACCGGATGTATCGCAAGCCCTGTTGAGTTTATTGAAGACTATAGCAGCAGGCGGGATTGTGGGTTTGGCAGGAGCAGTGATATTAATCTGGTCGATCAGGCGTCATTTGTTACCGGATCTGCTGCAGAATTCTATTGTTTTGGTGGTGGTTCTGGCGGGCTTTGTGGTATCGAATCAATTACAAAGCGAATCGGGGTTGCTGGCGGCGACCCTGATGGGCTTTTTGATGGCAAACCAGAAATACGTATCCGTCGAGCGGGTCGCTCATTTCAAGGAGGACCTGCGGGTCTTGCTGATATCGATTTTGTTTATCGTTCTATCGGCTCGGCTACAAATTGATGATCTGAAACAATTAGACTGGCACAGTGTTCTCTTTTTACTCGCTTTAATCGTGATAGTGCGTCCGCTAGCGGTAGGCTTATCGAGTCTGGGTTCGAAATTATCCTGGAAAGAGCGATTGTTTCTGGCCAACATGGCGCCGCGGGGGATCGTGGCGGCGGCGGTATCGTCGATTTTTGCGCTACAGTTGGTCGAGCAAGGTCAGGCGGAAGCGGCGCGGTTGATGCCGCTTACGTTTATGGTGATTATCGGGACGGTGGCGTTTTACGGTTTGACATCCTCTTTTTTAGGAAAGGCGCTACAGGTATCGCAAGCGAATCCTCAGGGCGTGTTAATCGTCGGTGCGCATCGGTGGGCGCGGCAGGTGGCCCAGGCGCTGCAAACGGAGAAAATTCCGGTGCTGCTGGCGGATACCAGTTGGACCGAGGTGAATGCCGCGCGCATGGAGGGATTGAGGGCGATCTATGGCAGTATTTTTTCGTCGCATGTGATCGAAGAAGTGGAGACCACTCCGATCGGTCGCCTGATCGCGTTGACCTCGAACGATGAAGTGAACGCTCTGGCGACGGTTCGGTTTGCGCATGCGTTCGGTCATAAGGAGGTGTATCAACTGCCTCCCAAGGGCCTAGACAAAACGGAGACCGAAGCGACGCTGCCTGCACTGCGCGGACGTATATTATTCGGTGAGGACAAGACATTCTATACTCTATATCATCGTTTTCTCAACGGCGCGGTGATGAAACGCACCAAACTCACAGAAGAGTTCGGATATGAAACCTATCGGGAACGGTATGGGGCTAAGGCGGCGCCGATGTTTTTGATCGATGCGGAAGGTCAGTTGGAAGTCTATACGACCGACCGAGAATTAACCGCCCAAGCCGGCGATATTCTGATCAGTCTGGTTGATCCGGGGGAAGAATAATGTAAATATCAAAATGTAAAATGCAAAATTAAGGTGTTCGCTTCGCTCACGACTGATTTAAATCTCTGGTACAGAAAAAAATGTGCAATGCACATCCTGCCGCCTCAACCATGCTCAAGCGGACTTGAGCATGCCATCCGTCGTACACTTATCTTAGCCGATAAAAACCGGTTTGATATGTCGTTCGAAGAGGTTTTCGGTGACGTGGGGTGCGATGGACACTTCATGTTGTTCGAGCGCATCGAGGTATTGGTTTCCCATTTCGGCGGCGATTTTATAGCCAACGTGCAGTAATTGACGAAAGTGTAGATTGTATTGCGGACAGGATCGATCGTGTCGCAGCGCATCGGCGAATTGTTCGTCGGACCATTTGTCCACTTCATCGGGCGAGGGAAGTTGGTTTTTATCGATATCAATGACGGTGGCATAGGGACCGCAGAGTTCGTCGTAACGGGCCAGGGCCTGGCGATAGATCTGCTGCGCGATATTTAATCCATCACCGCCGGCGCTGGCCAGACCGATGAGTTCCTCCAGCCAGGTAGTACCGGCCGTCTTGAGGTGCAGTCCGGCATCGTATTTCCGGATGGCCTGGTGGATGGGGGCGTAGATGGAAAACTTATCGCTGCCGGAATGTACGCTGAGCTTGAGGTTATCCGGCAGGTCGAAATCCTGCACCGCCAGGCGAATGACGGCCAAGTCCTGATCGAATTCGGTAGTGAACTGGGAAACATCGCCGACGTAATCGACGCCCTTGTTGAACCGGCCGGTGAATTTAGGGGCGATGGTCTGGAGCGGGATGGTTTCGTCGGCCAGGGCGGCGAGGATGAAAAACAGCTCCACGGGCGTCTGGGGCTCGTCGGATTCGTCCATGGACACTTCGGTGATAAAGTTGTCTTTTCCTTTAGCGGCTTCAATGTAGTGATAGATTTTACCCGCTTCCTGAACGGGCAACAGAAATTTGCGGGCGATGGCTTCGATTCGGTCACGAGTAATCTCAAAGGATTCGGCGATACCGGGAATGCTGAGGGAGCCGATATATTTCTGCTGTTTTTCGACAAAGGCCCGGACAGTATCATCAGAGGGGATTTGGCCAATATAATCAGCGACGTCGATGGTGAAGAAATTACAGGCTTCGAGGAAGAGATCGACGTTTTTCAGACCGATATGGTCGGCATCGACGTAATAATTTCCCTGCCAGTCGCCTGTTTGTACAGCGGCGTCGGCTTCGCGGCGTACGTCCAAAGGTGCGGTACCGATGATGGAGTGCTCGCGGTGCGATTTATTCCAGACGGGAACGATATCGAATCCCTGGGATTGCGCTTTTTGTACGGCGGCCAACTGAGCTCGGCCCTGCCGTCCGAAGCGATCCCCCGTTCCGATGGAATATTTTTCCAGTTTCATCATCAAATAGGAATTAAATTTTTCATTTTATCAAACCCAGGTATTTCGGCAACGCCAAGGAGAACCAGGGAATATACGTAACCAACATCAGGGCCGCGATCATAGCGATAAAGAAGGGGATCAGGTGCTTGATCACCTTGGCAATGGTGGTATTGCCGACACTGCAGCCGACGAATAGACAGGTTCCCACCGGCGGAGTACAAATACCGATGCAGAGATTGGCCACCATGATGGCTCCAAAGTGCACCGGATCCATTCCCATCTTCTTAACCACGGGCAGGAAGATGGGGGTGAAAATCAGCACGGCAGGCGTCATATCCATAAACGTGCCCACGAATAAGAGCAACAGATTGATAATCAGCAGGATGATATATTTGTTATCGGAGACGGAAATCAGGGCGGCGCTGACATTTTGCGGGATATCCTGGGTGGCCATCAGCCAGGACATGGCCGTGGAAGTGCCAACCAGGATCATGACAATGGCGGTGGTGATACCACACTGCAGGAGGATTTGGGGCAGGTCTTTGAGCTTGACCTCGCGGTAGATGACAACCGCCAGTAAAAACGAATAGACCACGGCGACGGCGGCGGCTTCAGTGGCGGTAAACCAGCCCGCCAGGATTCCGCCCAGGATAATTACCATAAGCATCAGACTGGGAATGGCGATCAGGAATTTCCAGAACACCTGGATGGCGGGCAATTTGTCACCGGCGCCATAGCCTCGTTTTTTACTGATGATTCCACAAACCACCATCAAGAATAAACCGAAGAGAATGCCGGGAAAGACGCCCGCCATGAACATGGCGGCAACGGATTGAGTGGCCACCAGGGCATAGACGATCATGATATTGCTGGGCGGGATCATCAGTCCGGTGGTAGCGGCCGTGGTAGTGACGGAAACGTTAAACTCACGACCGTATCCCTTTTTATTCATTTCCGGGATCATAAACCCACCCACGGAGGACACGGCGGCTACCGAAGAACCGGATATGGAACCAAACATCATACAGGTCAAGACATTTACATACGAAAGTCCCCCCGTAAAACGACCCACCAGGGCATTGGCAAAATCAATCAGTCGTCTAGCGATGCCGCCTTTGCCCATTAATAATCCGGCCAGAATAAAAAACGGAATCGCCAGTAAGGCAAACGAATCGATCCCGGTCGCCAACCGCTGGGCACTCACCTGCGTCGCCAGATTAATATCATCCGTAACCAAGAGTGTGATCAGCGTGGAAAGTCCGATACTCACAGCGATGGGTACGTTCATGAGCAGGAAAATAACAAAGGTGACAATAAGGATGATTACCGGGGATTCCACATTAATTTCCTTCCAGTACTTTCGTTACGGAATGACGAAACGCAGAGATGGTTTGAATGGCGGCTTCCAAGGAAAAGAGGGTGATAAAGAATCCGCTAATCGGCAAGGCCAAATAGACGTAGCCCATTTCGATTTGCAGAGACGGGGAGGGCTGCCCCATCGCCAGGGTATCGGAGACGAGGGTAAATCCCCCATAAATCAGGATCGTACCGGCAAAGGCGATAATCAAAAGATAGACCAGAAATTCAACCGAAAGCTTGGGTTTCCCCTTGAGTTTGCCGACAAAATAGTCCACCCCCAGATGGACTTTACGGATGAATCCGACGCTGGCGCCCAGGAGCGATACCCAGATCAACAGCATTCGCGCCAATTCTTCCGTCCACTCGCTCGGTTTATTCAAGATAAAACGAGTTATCACCTGCCAAACGACATCTATCACCAGTACCGCGACCACCGCCATCACGGTGATTTCCAGGCTGCGAATCAATACGGTTCGAATGTGTTGCCAGAATTTCCGCACGAAACTTACTCCACTGCCTGAATCCGTTTGATGTACTCGCCAATCTTAGTGCCGTCGTAGGATTGGTGCATCGCTTTAACCTTTTCGCGGAAGGGCGCCTTCTCCGGATGGTACACTTTCACCGGATCATCGCCTTTCTGGATTTCGTCCATGGATTTCTGGGTGAATTCGGTCCAGAGTTCGATTTGTTTTTCCCGGGATTCATTGGCCGCTTCCTGGAGCCATTTCTTTTCCTGGTCCGAGAGTTTCTCCCAGGTCTTTTTACTGATCAGCACGATATCCGGAATCATGGTGTGCTCGTCCAGACTGTAAAATTTGCATACTTCGTACTGCCCGGAAACATATAAGCTGGGCGGATTGTTCTCGGCGCCGTCCACGACGCCCTGCTGCAGGGAAGTATAGAGTTCGCCCCAGGGAATCGACGTAGGCGACCCTCCCAAGGCTTTTACCATCTCTTTAGACGTTTTACTCTCCATGACGCGGATTTTCAAACCTTTTAAGTCATCCGGTTTAAGAATCGGTTTATCTTTGGTATAGAAACTACGACTGCCGGAATCGTAATAACAAAGGGCCACCATATTTTTCGGTTCACACTCCTTTTTCAGGTCCTCCCCCACAGGACCTTTGAGGACTTTCCAATAGTGATCTCGATCGCGAAAGATATAGGGGACGCTATAGACGGCCATATCCGGTACAAAACTTTCCAAGGGGGAGGTGCTCGTCTTGCACATATCCAATAAGCCCTGTTGTACCTGTTCGACCATTACCCGTTCCGAGCCCAACTGCTCGGTGGGATAGATTTTAATGGTCATTTTACCACCGGATTTCTGCTCCAACTGTTTTGCCATAAATACCATGGCGATGTGCACCGGATGATCCTTCGGCAGAGAATGCCCGAGTTTCAGGATTTTAACACCGCCCTTTTTCTTACAGCCGGAAATTCCCATCAGGGAGATCGCGAACGTTAAAAACAGCACTAATAGCCATTTGCTTTTCATAGTGAATCTCCTTAACTCAGTTAAATATAATATTTTCTGGTTACCATCCAAATGGTCCGGCCCACTGGTACAGGCCAGACCGCGGGGCAAATTTACAGAATAGTACCTGAGATGAGGGGCCATTACCAGCCCTTTTTTGAGGACTTTGGGTCCGATAAAGTCGCCTCAGGTTTCAAATTAAAGGATTGACGCTCCGGAGGGCAGGAGGCACAATACTGTGTTAAACTGTCTCAAAACGATTGGGCCAGTCATGGAAAAGCAGAATATGGAAATTCAGGGGCACAAGAACACCCAGGCATTACTGGAGATGGCCCGGGCGCTGGGAACGACGTGCGATCTGGATCGTCTCTTGCAGATGGTTGTCAGCTATTCCATGGAGTTGCTGGACGCGGAACGGGCGACGCTATTTCTGTACGACCGAGAGAAAGAGGAACTGTACAGCCGGATTGCCGAGGGAACGGAGGAGATTCGTATCTCGGTCAACACGGGATTGGCGGGCGCCGCTGCCCGATCTCTGGAGATCGTCAATGTGCCCGACGCCTATAAAGATCCTCGATTTAATCAAGACGTTGACAAAAATACCGGCTATCTCACACGCAACCTGCTCTCGTGTCCTTTGACGGATTATGACGGCAAGCTGGTAGGCGTTTTGCAGGTTCTCAACAAAAAGCAGGGCGCCTTCAGCGAAAGCGATACTTCTCTTGCCGCGGCCTTTTCCGCGCAGGCGGGCGTGGCCCTGCAGCGGGCCAGCTTGATCGAGGAGCACATCGAGAAACAACGGTTGGAAGATTCGCTGCGAATCGCCAAGGAGATTCAGGAAGAACTGCTGCCGAGCGAAGCGCCGACATTACCCGGTTTTGATATCGCGTGCTGGAACCGTCCCTGCGACGAGACCGGGGGGGATTACTGCGACTTTCTCGCGTTGGACGGAGAACGTCTCGTCGTAACTTTTGGCGATGTAACGGGCCACGGCGTGGGGCCGGCATTGGTATCCTGTGCCACCCGTGCGATGATCCGGGCGTTGAGCAGCGTCAACGACGAAATCGAAACTGTGATGTATCTCGTGAACAATCTGCTCAGCGAAGACCTGCCGGAAAATCGATTTGTGACGGTATTTCTGGGTCTGCTGGATGGTCCAAGCAGTCAACTGCATTATTGCAGTGCCGGTCAGGGTCCTTTGCTCCGGCTACACGCCGAGACCCATCAGGTCGATACTCTGGGCGCCAACGGGATCCCCATGGGAATTTTGGCGGATTTCGGTCCTTTTCCCCTCGAGAAAATCATCATGCAACCCGGCGACCTGTTCGCTTTGCTCACGGATGGTTTTTACGAGTGGGCGCGTGAGGACGGCGAACTCTTTGGCGTCGAGCGGGTCATTGAGATCATACAGGCCAACCAGAGCCGCTCCGCTATGGAAATCCTTTTCGCGGTCAAAGAGGCGGTGGAAGCTTTTACCGACACCAAACAAGCTGACGATCTTACCGCTATCATCATCAAAAAAACGTGATTCTTGACGACTGATTCAACGTACCTTTAAATCGCTCCATCTTTCGACCTTTCCTCTGGGCTAACCGCGCCTATAATATATAATAGAAATAAGGAGTCCGAGTATGGCGGTAAGAAAAATAAGTTATATTCTAAGTATTTCGGCTGGGTTGTTAATTCTCGTCTGGTTGATCGCGTACGGGGCGAAAAAACCCGTAGCAAAACCCGTTGCGACCACAGAGTCAATGCCTACGTTGAATGTAGAAACCAAGCTGATCGACGACTTCTCAAAACCGGGCCGAAATCCGATTTTCGGCACGCGGTGGCAGTTGGTCACCGATGAGGCTATGGGGGGCGCATCGTCGGGCAGACTCCAATTCCTGCCTTTCGAACGGCGTTTCTGTATGCATTTGACGGGAGCGGTCTCGCGGGAAAATGACGGTGGCGTTATCCAGGCCCGTCTTAATTTCGATCCCAAACAAAAACCTCTCGACGCTCATGGATTTAACGGCGTTAAACTACTCGTCAAAGGCAACGGGCAAACCTACGCACTTCGTCTGCGGACCAAAGACACTGCGC